>JACQVA010000092.1 GCA_016210005.1 Deltaproteobacteria bacterium
CCGCGTTGCCAGCTGTGAGGTCACCCCAATGCACAGCGTGCCGTTCCGTTTGCTGGCCAGGATGTAAACGCAGAACTGCTTGTCCATAGCGCCAAACGCCAAACTGGATTCCCGCTTTCGCGGGAATGACGGCCATAACACCGAACCACGTTACCCACAAATTAGTCGCGCACCCCACGCTTGCTGATCGCACCATTAGCCTTGATGAGCCGGCCGCGACGGTGGCGTGGTTGCTTGCCGGCCGTGGGTTCGATAGGAAACCGGCACCTGGGGCGCCGCGCGCGCCGGTGAGTGCAAGTTTGGGAAGAGCCGCATGTTCAAACGCATCCTGATCGCCAACCGCGGCGAGATCGCGGTGCGCGTAATTCGCGCCTGCCGCGAGTTGGGCATCGAGACGGTGGCCGTCTACTCCGAAGCCGACCGCACCGCGCTACACGTCAAGCAGGCCGACTACGCCTATCACGTCGGTCCGCCGCCGTCGGCCGAAAGCTATCTGGTGATCGATAAGATCCTGCATGTCGCCCGCGAAGCCCACGTCGACGCCATCCACCCGGGCTACGGTTTTCTCTCCGAACGCGCGCTCTTCGCCCGCCGCTGCCAGGAGGCCGGCATCGTCTTCATCGGCCCCACCCCGGATGCGATCGAGCGCATGGGCGACAAGGTGGCCGCGCGCGCGCTGATGCGCGCCGCCAAGGTGCCGGTGGTG
Organism: Deltaproteobacteria bacterium; assembly: GCA_016210005.1. Classification (NCBI taxonomy): domain Bacteria; kingdom Pseudomonadati; phylum Myxococcota; class Myxococcia; species Deltaproteobacteria bacterium. The sequence goes on from JACQVA010000092.1 coordinate 707, forward strand.
CCCGGCTCCGACGGCACCATCGCCAGCGAGGAGGAGGTTATCAGCATCTGCCGGCAGATCGGCTTCCCGGTGATGCTCAAGGCTGCCGCCGGCGGCGGCGGCAAGGGCATGCGCATGGTGGCGCGCGAAGCCGACTTGGCGGCGGCAGTGCGCGGCGCGCGCTCGGAGGCCCGCTCGTCATTCGGTGACGATCGCATGTACGTGGAGAAATTCGTCACCCAGCCGCGCCACGTCGAGATCCAGGTGATGGCCGACACCCACGGCAACACCGTGCACCTCTACGAGCGTGAATGCTCGATCCAGCGGCGCCACCAGAAGGTGGTCGAGGAAACCCCCTCCCCCGCCATCACCCAGGAGATCCGCGAGCAGATGGGGGCGGTAGCGGTACAAGCGGCCCAGGCGGTCAATTACGTCGGCGCCGGCACCATCGAGTTCCTGGTCGACGCCGCGCGCAACTTCTACTTCCTCGAAATGAACACCCGCATCCAGGTCGAGCACGCCATCACCGAGATGGTCACCGGCATCGACCTGGTCAAGACCCAGATCCTGGTCGCCGCCGGCGCACCCCTGCCGTTCACACAACGTGATATCGTGCAAAGCGGCCACGCCATCGAGTGCCGCATCTACGCCGAAGATCCTTACAACAAGTTCTTCCCCTCGCCGGGGCAGATCGATTTCCTCCAGACCCCGGGCGGCATCGGCATCCGCGATGACAGCGGCGTCTACGAGGGCTACGAAGTCAGCCTCTACTACGATCCGATGATCTCCAAGCTGATCGCCTGGGGCCGCACCCGCGAGGAAGCCATTCAAAGGATGCGCCGGGCGCTCGACGAGTACCGCATCCACGGCCTCACCACCAACCTGGCTTTCCACCGCTGGATCCTACTGCACCCGCGCTTTCTGGCGGGCGACTTCGACACCAACTTCATCGCCGAGGAATTTCACGGCCTGGTCGATGGTGACCGGCCGCGGCTGCGCGAGGCGGCCCTGGCGGCCGCCGCCATCGCCGAACGCCACCGCGAACGCGAGCGCAGCCTGCTGATCACCACCGCCACCCCCTCGGCCGCGCAATCGGCCTGGCGCCAAGCCGCGCGCCGCGGCGCCCTGCGCGATTGATCCTCATGCAGCTCATTGGCCGCAACGAAGGCTGACCGTGGCATACCGCGCAGAACTCGACGAGCAGACCTATCTCATCGACGTCCAGGATACCGGCGGGCGTTTCACCGTCGGCATCAATGGCGAGACCCGCACTGTCGACAGCCGGCGCATCGGCAGTCGCACCTATTCACTGTTGATCGACGGGCGCTCCCACGTGGCCGACGTCGCCTGCGACGGCGATCAGTACACGGTCTCGATCAGCGGCCAAGTCTACAAGCTGCGCCTAGCCGATGAGCGGCGCTACCGCGCCGTCGAGCTCGGTCATCCGGAGGAAGAAGTCGGCGGCCGGCGCGAGATTCGCGCGCAGATTCCCGGCAAAGTGGTCGAAGTCCTGGTGCGCGTCGGCGATCAGGTGACGCGCGACCAAGGCGTGATGACCATCGAGGCGATGAAGATGGAAAACGAAATCAAGGCCCCGGCCACCGGCGAGGTGCAGGAAATCCTGGTACAACCGGGTCAAGCGGTCGAGGCCGGTGCCTTGTTGGCGGTGATTGCGGCATGATGGTCACGACCGCGGCAAGCGAGGATGCCGTGCCTGAGCTAGCCGGCGCCTCGATGAGGTTGTTGTTATGAGCGACGACATCAAGAAAGCCCGCGAGCAGTGGGAAGAGACCGTCCTCAAACCCGCGCTCAAGCGCGCACCCGAACGCCGCGCGCGTTTCCTCACCACCTCCGAGATCGAGTTGCCGCGCCTGGCCACCGCCGCTGATGCCAGCGGCGACTACGCCGACAAAGTCGGCTTCCCCGGCCAGTACCCGTTCACCCGCGGGGTACAGCCGACGATGTACCGCGGCCGCTTCTGGACCATGCGCCAGTACGCCGGTTTTGGCACCGCCGAGGAGTCCAACCTGCGCTACCGCTATTTGCTCGATCATGGGCAAACCGGCTTGAGCGTCGCCTTCGATCTGCCGACGCAAATGGGCCGCGACTCCGATCACCCGCTGGCCAAAGGCGAGGTCGGGCGGGTGGGTGTAGCGATCGATTCACTTGCGGACATGGAGACCATGCTTCATGCGATTCCGCTCGACCGTGCCAGCACCTCGATGACCATCAACGCTACCGCGGCTATCTTGCTCGCGCTCTACCTGGCCGTGGCGCAGAAGCAGGGAGTGTCGTGGCGTGAGGTCAACGGCACGGTCCAGAACGACATCCTCAAGGAGTACGTCGCGCGCGGCACTTACATCTATCCGCCCGGCCCGTCGATGCGGATCATCACCGACATCTTCGCCTTTTGTGCCGCCGAGGTGCCGAACTGGAACACGATCTCGATCTCCGGCTACCACATCCGCGAAGCCGGCTCGACCGCGGCGCAGGAGATTGCGTTCACGCTGGCCGATGGCATCGCTTACGTCGAGGCCGCGGTCAAGGTCGGGCTCGATGTCGACTCGTTCGCCGCGCGGCTGTCGTTCTTCTTCAACGTGCACAACAATTTCTTCGAAGAGGTGGCCAAGTTTCGCGCTGCTCGCCGCATGTGGGCGCGCCTGATGAAGGAGCGCTTCGGGGCCAAGGACCCGCGTTCGATGATGCTGCGCACGCACGCGCAGACGGCGGGCTCGTCGCTCACCGCGCAACAACCCGACAACAACGTCGTACGCACCACCATCCAGGCCCTCGCCGCCGTGCTCGGCGGCACGCAGTCGCTGCATACCAACTCGAAGGACGAGGCGCTGGCGCTGCCGACCGAGGACTCGGTGCGCTTGGCGCTGCGCACGCAGCAGGTGATCGCCTACGAGTCGGGCGTCGCCGACACCATCGACCCGCTCGCCGGCTCGTATTTCGTCGAGAACCTCACCGATGAGTTGGAGCAGCGCGCGCTCGAATACATCGCCAAGATCGACCAGCTCGGCGGAGCGGTGCGCGCCATCGAAGTCGGCTACCCGCAGCGCGAGATTCACAACGCCGCCTTCCTCTATCAGCAGGAGATCGAGAAGAAAGAGCGCATCATCGTCGGGGTGAACGAGTTCGCCGGCGCGCAGGAATCACCGCCCGAGCTGCACAAGATCGATCCGGCGCTGGAACCGCGCCAGCGCCAGAAAGTGGCGCGGGTGCGCGCCGAGCGCAACCAAGCAGCTGCGGCCCGGGCACTGGAGCGGATCGAAGCCGTGGCGCGTGAGGGCGGCAACCTCATGCCCGCCATCCTCGACGCCGTGCGCGCTTACGCCACGCTCGGGGAAATTTCCGACGCCATGCGCAAGGTCTTCGGCGAGTACCAGCCCAACGCCGTGCTGTGAGCCCCGCCGCCGTCCCGCGCTAGGCAGCGTCAAGGGCCTGCCCTGAATTACTATGGCCGAAAGTCTCGGCGTCGCGCGCAGATTTCCCTCCGTCATTCCCGCGAAGGCGGGAATCCATCCGGAGCCCCACCGCCCCTGGATGCCCGCCCCACGCCTTCGCGGGGGCAGGCTCTAAAGATTTGCGGGCATGACGGAATACCCCTGTCGAGCTTTGGGTTGCGGGCCAAGCCCGCGCTGAGCAGCGGCGAAGGGTTACATCGTGCCCCGGCCTTTCTGCGCCCCGCCACCCCCGGCGCCGAGGTGCCGGCGCCATCCGGGGCAACGATCCGTGAAATCGCGCCACGGCAAAGCTCTAGCTCAGAGGTCCACCACGGTGCCGCGCTGCGGGCATTGCGCCGGCATGCCCAGCTCCCGCTCCAGGCGCGCGCGTAAGGCCTCGCGCGCGGTCGTTTCACCGTGAGTGAGGAAGAGGCGCGGACGGGCGGCGCGGAAATTCGCGGCCCAGGCGACCAGCTGCGACTGCCCGGCGTGGGCGGAAAAACCACCGAGGGTGTGCACCTTCGCCCGCACCGCTAGGCGCTCGCCCATCAGCGTCAGGTTGCGCGCCCCATCTACCAGAGCGCGTCCGGGCGTGCCCTGGGCCTGGAAGCCGACAAACACTATGTGTACCTCGGGTCGCCAGACGTTGTGCTTGAGGTGGTGCAAGATGCGCCCGCCGCTGCACATGCCCGAGGCCGACAAGATCACCGCGCCGCCGTCCACGGCATTGAGCGCTTGTGACTCCTGCGGCGTGCGTACGAAGTGGAGGTTGGGAAAATCCAGCGGCGCGCTGCCGCGCTCGATCAGCCCCTGGGCCTCGGCGTCGAAGACCTCGCGATGGCGCCGGTAGAGTTCGGTGGCTGCCTGCGCCATCGGGCTATCGACGTACACCGGCACGCCCGCCAAGCGGCCCTGCCGGTGCAACTGACCGAGGTGGTAAATGATGTCCTGGCTGCGCCCGACGGCGAAACTGGGTATCAGCACCTTGCCCCCGCGGGCGCGCGCCTGGGCCAGAATGTGCGCGAGTTCCTCGACGGTTTCCGCCAGCGGCCGGTGGTCGCGGTCGCCGTAAGTGGACTCCATCACCAACCCGTCGGCGCGTGACAGCACCGCCGGGTCGCGCAGCAGCGGCGTACCCTGGTTGCCGAGATCGCCGGAGAAGACCAGCACGAGCCGGCGGCCGCCGTCATCAACCGTGAGTTCAACGATGGCCGAACCGAGGATGTGCCCGGCATCGTGCAGCCGCAAGGTCACACCGGGTGCGATTTCGCGTTCGTAATCGTAGGCCACCGAGACGAAACGCGCCAGCACGGTTTCGACGTCACCGGCGGTGTACAACGGCCGTACCGGCACCCGGCCGCGGCGCTGGCGCTTACGGCTGTAACGCAAGGCGTCTTGCTCTTGCAGGTGAGCGGCGTCGGGCAGCAGGATACGGCAGAGGTCAACGCTCGCCGGCGTGGTGAAGATCGGCCCTTGGTACTGCCCATGCGCCAACAGCGGTAGCCGGCCCGAGTGGTCGATGTGCCCGTGCGACAACACTATCCCATCGAGCCCGGCGAGGGCGAACGGTGGCGGCCGCCGGTTGCGGATCTCGGCCGCCGCTCCCCCCTGATACAAACCGTAGTCGACCACCACCCGCGCCCGGCCGGTTTCCAGCAGGTAGCAGGAGCCGGTCACCTCTCCCGCAGCTCCGTAAAAACCGAGTCTCATCCCAAAGCCCGTTCGCTCGGGCGGTAGGTTTCACCTTTTGCGCTGAGGTTGCAACCGCGCCCGAGCGGGCGAAAGCCGGCGGCGGGCTAACCGCAAGCCGGCGAGGAACAGCAACACCGGCCACAGGCTGCTGCGCGGCGAAGGCGCGGTCGCGCAGCCGCTGGCGCTATCGCCGGATGCAGTTGATGGTGGCGTTGATGAGGCAGCCGGCGTTGGCACTTGTAGGGTCGGTGTGGGGCTCGGCGCCGGCGGTGCCGCCCGGTCGAAGCATATGCCGCGCGGGCAATCGCCGCGATCCACACAGGCAAACCCCTCGAAGTCTCCGCCGGCGCAAGCACGCCCGAGCGAGCTACACACGGAGCCGTAGCATTGCGCATCGCTCAAACAGGCCTGCCCCTTGCCCGCTCCGCCGGCACACAGCCGCACCGTGGCGGCACAGGGGCGATTGCCGTGACAATTTGAACTGCTATCGCACAGCTGCCCGCCCCAGGCGCCACCTTGGCAACTGGACCGGCGGGCATCCGTGGCGTCAGCCACACAACTGCCGCCGGGGCAATCGCACAGCAGGCCATCGTCCTCACCCCCGTCGCAGACCCCTTGCGCGATCGCGCAGATGCCACCCGAGCAGTCGGCGTCTACGCTACAGGGCGCGCCGTCGCCGGCACCGCCCGAGCACGCCATGCCTGCCGGCACCGCCGCCAGCGCGCGCGCTCGTGCGGGCGCTACGACGACCTCGCCATCCACAGCGCCGGCCTCGATCCGTTCGCCGAGTGGGCCGGAACCGATGATTTCGGAGATCGTTAACGGATACTGCCCCGCCGGTGCATCAGCGGCAATGAGCAGGGCGCACGAGTACAGCTCCGCGCCGTCGGGGAGAGGATCGAGGTTGTCGATGGACAACACGATCGCCCGCACCGCCATGCAGTCGAATCCCGGCCGACAATCTGTCGGCCGAAAACCAAAGGCGGAGCCGAACTTGTCGATCGCTGGATTGACGGTGCAGTCCGGCCTGCCGTCGGCGCGGGCCACCACCGCGGTGCGCCGATCGAAGGCGACGTCGGCTTGGACACCAACCACCGCGGGCCCGCGCGCCCGTATCGAGACGCTGAAGCGTACGCGATCGCCCGGCCTGCCTGTCGCCGAACTCACCATCAGAGAGACCGGTGCCGGCGTAGGCGTGATCGTCGCGGTTGCGGTCGGAGCGGGCGTATCGGACGGCCAGGGCGTGGGCGTGCGCGTGGGTCTGGGCGTATACGGGCGGACGTTGCAACCGCTGCCTGTACAGTTGAGCACCACCGCAAAGGGCTTCTCACCCACGGTGATATCGCCGGCCACTGATTCGTCGGCCAAGTCGAGCACCGACGCGGTAGCGGAGCCGAAGTTCGCGACATAAGCGCTTACGCCGTCACGGCTGACGGCGATGCCGTACGGGCGCTCGCCGACTGCGAACAGGCCGCCGACCCAGTTGGTCGCCGTGTCGATCACCTCAACACGGCCCGCCAGACTGACCACATAGGCAAAGGCGCCGTTCGGATTGACCGCCACGCCGCTCGGGCGGCCGTAAACTCTGACCGTCGTCGCTACCGTATCCGTCACGGCGTCGATGACCGAGACATTCCACGAGCGGAAATTGGTGACGTAGACGGCTTGCCCATCCGGTGAGATCGCCACCCGGTTCGGGTTGCGATACACCGCCACCGTGCCGACTACCGTATTGCTCGCGGTGTCGACCACCGAGACCGTGCCCGGCTCGCGCGTGAATGAGTTGGTCACGTAAGCGCGTTTGCCGTCGGGGGTAATTGCCACCGCGTTCGGTCCATCCCCCACCGTGATCGCCGCCACCGCCTCGTGGTTGTCAGTCCGCAGCACTGACAAAGTGCCCGCACCGCGGTTAGCCACGTAGGCGCGCGTGCCGTTAGGAGAGATGGCCACGCCCACCGGCCCGCTCTCGACCGGCACGGTTGCGACCACGGCGTTTGCGCGCGTGTCGATGATCGAGACGGTTCCCGAGACGAAGTTGGTGACGTAGACGTACTTGCCGTCAGGGGTGCTGGCCAAGCCATCCGGATCATCGCCGACCGCAATGGTGGCCACCACGGCCCGACTGCCGGTGTCGATAACGGACACGTTGTCGGAGCCGAGATTGGCAACATACGCATAAGGCTGCGCCAGCGCCGACGTGGCCAGCCATGGCAGCATCGCCGCGATCGCCAACGGCGCCAGCCTGCTCCGATACCTCTGACCTGAGACCCGCCCGCTGTCCCTCGGCCGGGCCTGGTGATTCCTGGCAAGTTTCACCCCTGAAGCGTCCACGTCGCAGACGCGGGGGCATCCCTCTCCTCCGTGAACAGTCATCGGCGTACTCGGCAAGGCAAGCCGCATACCGCCGCGACTTCTATTTACGGCGCCAGTGAATTGCGGCCGGCGGCGCAGCGCCGCGCGCGCACCGGCGCCAGACTCTGGCGGCATTGCTGCCAGGGAGGTTGCTGCCGACACCGTCTTCGGCCTACGCGGATCTCGACGCCGGCGGGCACGCCAGGTATGGTGCCGCGCAGGGTTTCGGCGGCGGAGGCACAATGGACGTGAGCCAACTGCTTGGCGGACAGATTGCCACACTCGGCTTTGGCGGCATCGCCGGACTGACCGTGGGCTATGCGGCGAAAAAGGTAACCAAGATGGCCGCGCTGGCGCTCGGCCTCGCATTCATCCTGGTCCAGGTGCTGTCTTATCAGGGGCTGATCAGCGTCAACTGGGGCGCGGTGCAAGAGACCGCACACGGGGTCTGGAGCGATCCGCAGGGGGTAACGCTTGCCGACCGCGCCTGGGCCGTCATCAGCGCCAACCTGCCGTTCGGCGGCGGCTTCGTCGCCGGCTTCGCCCTCGGCTTCAAACTCGGCTAGGAGCGAGGCGTAGACAGGTAGCCGCCCCCCTTCGACCGTTTGCGCTGGCGTGATCTCAAGCCGGCGTTTGTTATGTTTCTCTCCGGGAGTATTGATCGTGTCCACGGCATTGCAGAACTTGATTACCCTGCTCGACCTCGAAGAACTCGAAGTGAACATCTTTCGCGGCCTGAGCCCTAAAGAGGATCGCCAGCGGGTTTTCGGCGGGCAGGTGGCGGGCCAGGCGCTGGTTGCCGCCGGGCGCACGGTCAGCGAGGGCTGGGTGCACTCGTTGCACGCCTACTTCTTGCGCCCGGGGGATCCCAAGATTCCGATTCTCTACGAGGTCGACCGCATTCGTGACGGCCGCTCGTTCGCCACTCGCCGCGTGGTCGCGATTCAGCACGGCCGCGCCATCTTCCATCTGTCGGCCTCGTTTCATCGGCACGAGCCGGGCTTGGATCACCAGGCGGCAATGCCCGAGGCACCGGCGCCGGAAGGTCTGCCGACACTGCGCGCGCGGATGGAGCCGTATCGCGAGCAGCTGGGCCCGTGGGTGGATCGCGAACGACCGATCGACATCCGGCTATGCGAGCCGGTCGATCGCCCGCCGGAGAGTTGGCGCAGCCCGCAGGCGCTGGTGTGGCTGCGCGCCGATGGCCTCCTGCCGGACGACCCCATGCTGCACGCCTGCGTTGTCACCTATGCCTCGGACATGACCTTGCTCGACACCACCCTGCGGCCGCACGGCCTGATGTGGGCGCCCGACCGCAAGATCATGATGGCCAGCCTCGATCACACGATGTGGTTTCACCGGCCCTTTCGCGCCGACCAGTGGCTGCTCTACGTCCAAGAAAGCCCGTCCGCCGCTGGCGCCCGCGGCCTGGCCACCGGCAACATCTTCAGCCACGACGGCCGCCTGGTGGTCACGGTGGTGCAAGAGGGACTGATCCGGCAGCTGGAGTAAGCCGCCGCTATTGGTAGGTTGACTCACGCGGAGACGCAGAGAAACAAAGCCGGCGTCGCTTCGTCCGTGCCCTTCTCCGCGTCTCCGCGTGAGCCGTACTGTCGTGTGCTCGGAGCCCTCTCACCGTGTCGTCGCTGCCTCTGTAATTCATCCTTCCTAGCGAAAGAACGCCAGGATGAGGAGCCCGACCGCGATGCGATAGTAGCCGAAGCCGGTGAAGTCATGGCGCTGGACGTAACCGATGAACGCCCGCACGACTATCAGGGCGGACACGAACGAGGCCACGAAGCCAACCGCAAGCGGTAAGGCGTCACTCGTAGATAAGAGATGTCGGGCCTTGAAGAGGCTGTACAGGCTCGCCGCACACAGGGTCGGGATCGAGAGGTAGAAGGAGAACTGCGTCGCTGCCGGCCGGTTCATGCCGGCGATCATGCCGCCGATGATGGTGGCCCCGGCGCGTGACACCCCGGGCAAGAGCGACAGCATCTGGGCCACGCCGATCCAGAAGGCGTGCACCCAGCTCATAGCCTCGAGCGTTTGCACCTCGAACGGCCAGGTTCGCCGCTCGATCCCGACGATCAGCAGGCCACCCGCTATCAGCGTGAGGGCGACGAAGACCGGGCTGAAGAGGTGGTCCTCGATCACGCGGTGCATTAGAAAGCCGGCACCGGCCGCCGGCAAGAAGGCCAGCAACACCTTGCCGATCAATGCCCGCGCCGCGCCATCGGCGGGCGCGCGCCGGGCCAGGCCGGTGAGATGTTCGAGGTAGAGCCACACCACCGCCAGGATCGCACCGAGCTGGATGAAGATCTCGAAGGTGGCGCGCGCCGGCTCGGGGTAGTCGACCAGGGCCGAAGCCACAATCAGGTGGCCGGTGGACGAAATCGGCAGGAATTCGGTGATGCCTTCGACGATGCCAAGAGCCAGGGCCTTGAGTACGATCATGCAACCTGCTTTCTGTGTCGGGGTTCGCGCCCGAGCGCATGTGCGCTGCGCGCGTACGTCATTTCAGGAGGGAAGACAAGGCGCATGCGCACGTTGAAAGCGGTTTCGTTCGATGTCGGCTGGACGCTGACCTATCCGATCGAGTCGATGTGGGAGATTTACGCCCGGTTGTGCACCGAAAGCGGCGTCCCGACCACCGCTGCGGACTGCGAGCAGCTGGTGCGCAGCCTGTGGAGCAGCGGCCAGGAGCAGGCCCACGAGCGCTTCCGCAACGGGGCGAGCTACAGCGATTCGGACGCCGAGTTCGCCGGCTTGTTCGTGCAGATGTCGCACATGATCTTCGGCCGCGCCGGGCTGGGCGAGCGTCTGGCCGAGCTGTCGCAGCGCTTCTTCGAGGCGTTTTGGAACGAAGGCACTTGGCAACTCTTCCCTGACACTATCGAGGTACTGCGGGAGCTGCGAGCGCGCGGGCTGCGGGTGGGGGTGTTATCGAACGCGCCGTCCAACTTACGCGACATGCTGGAGCATTTCGGCCTCCTCCCCCACCTCGACTTCGCCGTGATCTCGGCGATCGAAGGCGTCAAGAAGCCCGATCGGCGCATCTTCGAGCGCGTACTCGAACGCGCGGGCGTGGCCCCGCACGAAGTTCTGCACGTCGGCGACATGTTTCTCGAAGACGTCGCCGGTGCCGGCGCCGCCGGCATACACAGCTTGTTGATCGAGCGCGGCGAGCGCTCACTCTTCCCCAGCTTTCCCGAGTCGGCCGGCCGCAGCCTGCCGCCGGGCGCCGTCGTGCGCACCCTGCGCGACGTCGTCCGGGCGATCGACGAGCAAGGCTAGCCCCTCCCGTCTCGAGTCTCCCTTCTCACTCCTCACGGCGCGCAGACCAGGCTGAGTCTGTCGCTATCGCGCAGTGGGTACGGCGATGGAGAGTTTATGTACGACCTGCTCAGTGTCACCGGGCTCACGCGGCCCGCACCGGTCCAGCTGCCCCGTTGTCGCAACGGCACTCGGATGGCGAAGGGTGCCGAGCATAGGCCGGTGGTAGTATCTTCTACCGGTGGGCGCAGCCCGCTCGTCCCCGTGCTCCAGTCGCGCAAGTTCTGCAGCGCCGCTTTCAAGCTGGCGTTGTTGACCGCATCCAGAAATGGACTTGGCAGTATCACGCGCACGGCGTCGGCTACGCCAGCGGCGAGACAGGTGGGCAGATTGGGATCTGAGTTGTTCAGGCACACTACCACCTTGAACTCGCAGGCGTTGGCATCACTGCCGAAGTCACAGGTGGGGTCGTTGTTGCGGCAGGTCTGGGTGTAATTGGGCCGGCCGCGGCGATCTAGCGCCGGGGTGTTGTTGGGATTCACCACTGACCACTCGATGAGGCAGGCGCGCTTGTCGGTGAAGGCGCTTCCGACACCGTTGCCGGGGATCAGCTCGTAGCGGCAGTTGGCGGCGCAGCCGTCGTTGTTGGTGAGATTGCCGTCATCGCACTGCTCGCCGGTGTCGAGCGTACCGTCCCCGCAAGCCGACGGGAGGGGAAGAGCGAACAGCCAGACGCTAGCGGCTGATGTCAGCACTGTGATTTCCACATCGCCGTCACCCAATAGGCTCCGGTCCGATACACATGGGTCGGGCGATGCAACACCACTGGAACCGGTGCAGGTGGCCACGAGTACCCCATCTTTGAACACATCGATGCTGCTCGGATCGACGCCAGGTGGTAGCAGGGAGGCGTCGATTTGGAAGACGAGCACGAGCGGAGTGTCGGCTGTAGCGGGCGGCGCAGTCACCGTGACCTGATGGCCGACCAACTCGTAGCCGCTTGGCGGTCCGCCAGCGGCGGGAGCCTCGTCGATCGACACTGTCCCTCCGTCCGGAGTCGTCACGCTGGTCTCTATGGGGTCCAGCGGGGTGGCACCATCGCCTTCGCTGTCCGTCGACACGGTTCCACCGGCCGGAACAGTCCCCCCGGTGTTTTCGGGACTGATGGTGCAGCTCGCCTCGCAGCCGTCGCCGTTCACGAAGTTGCCGTCGTCGCACTGCTCGCCGCCTTCCTGAATTCCATTGCCGCAGACCGGGACGGGCGTCCGCGTGGGTGTCGTGGTGATTGTTGGAATCAGCGACGGCGTCGCCGTCGCCGTGCAGATGTCGCCGGCGCAGCCCGACTGCGGATCACACGTCTGACAGGGCGGACAGACCACATCGGTCTGCTTCACGCACTGGCCCAGTCCGTCGCAGTGGTCGACGGTGCACAGATCGCCGTCGGCCTCGCACGTGGTGCTCAGCGGCTCGAACTGGCAGGTGGCGGAGCAGCAGTCGCCGGGGGTGGTGTTGCCGTCGTCGCACTGCTCGCCGGCTTCGACAACACCGTTGCCGCACTGCGGGGGCGCTGTGGGAGTGCTGGTTGGGGTGGCCGTCGGCGTCGACGTCAGTGTCTGCGTCGGCGCGTTCGTCGGTGTCATCGTCGGCGTGTCCGTCGGCGTGGCGGTGGGTGTCTCAATTGGAGTATCCATCGGCGTTGCGCTGGACGTTGGAGTCGGCGTGGCAGTGGGAGTCGATGTTGCCGTGTCAGTGGGCGTACCAGTGGGCGTGACGCTGGGTGTTGCGGTCGGCGTACGCGTCGGGGTGTCAGTCGGTGTGGTGGTCGGCGTTGGCGTATCGGTCGGCGTGGAGGTCCCTGTCGCGGTCGGTGTCGTAGTTGCCGTGCTTGTCGGGGTGATGGTGGCCGTGTTGGTTATCGTCGGCGTGCTTGTCGGCGTATCGGTCGGCGTGAACGTCCCTGTCGCGGTCGGTGTCATCGTCGGTGTGTTGGTTGGGGTGATGGTGGGTGTGTTGGTTGGTGTCGGCGTGCCGGGCGAGTTGAACTCGTAGGCGCCAATGGAGCAGTTCGTGGCACCAATACCTGGTCTGACAAAGCCACGCTGATCAAGGTTGCTCACAGGGGCAGCCGCACAAAGGACATTGTCTCCGGCATCGATGGCGGCACTGCCAGACTGGAGCGCGATCGTCTGGGTAGGGCCGCCATTGTCGGCAAGAGCGGATAGCATGGGATCGCCAAAGCTGCCGACGCAACTCGTGTCCGTGCTGGGCCAGCGCAGGTTGTGGCCCATGTCTACAACACTGCAGCAATTTTGGCCGCCGTTGTTGGCGACAATCGTGTTGCTGAGGTACACGAACCCGGAACACCCAATGGCGCCGCCCCCATCTAATGCTGATCCTGCCCGAGAAGTGTTCGCCGGACACGGTGACGTGAGATGTTA
>JACQVA010000093.1 GCA_016210005.1 Deltaproteobacteria bacterium
GAGTCCAAGCGGCTGGTGAGGACCCTGTGTGGCTCTCGCAACGTCTGCCGCAGCTTCTGCTCCTGTCCCAGCATCTCTGAATGCTCAATGACGTGCTGCCAGCGCTCGGCGGTCAGCCGAACCGTTCGGCCTGAGTAGTCTCGGAATCTCTTCATGCCCGGCGTCACGGCTATTCCTGCCTCATCCCGGTAATGGCTAAATGCCCCGATGCCTCAATCGTCAATTCCTCGGAACTGCCCGAGGCCGAAGTGGGCGGAGTGGCCGACTCAGCGAAGCCCAAGGGCCGAACGCAGCGCGGCGTCGATCTGCGTCAAATCCCCCGCTGCGACGGTCCCCAGTACGCGCTTGATGATCTGTTTGTCGACCGCGAGGAGCTTGGAAACGCGCACGGTAGTCGGATGGCGAAGGCCAACGTCCTGCCATGCGGCCAGCGGCTGGTCGCCCGGCCCGGGCCGGCGATAGTATCGTGGCTGGCTGCTGATCGGGCACACGATCACGTCGGCGAGGCGGCGGTGAGGTGGCTGGACTCACGACGAGCGCGCGGCGCGGTTTCACTCCGGAATGGTTCGAATAGGGCACGTTGACGAGGATGACATCTCCGCGATTACAAGTAATCGTAGAGGGCATCGTCCTCTCCGTCCCACGCCGCCCGGAGTTGCTCGTCCGCCAGTCGCTTCCAGCCCAGCCGCTCCAGATCCCGTTCGGAGATCGGCTGAATCAGCGCGCACGGTTTCCCGTTCTGCGTGACGATGATCGTCTCCTTCTTCTTCTTGGCCCGCGCCAAGTATGCTGGCAACTCCTTGGTGACTTCAGCCATGGTAGCGAATCGCATCGTCACACCTCCGGGCGCAAGTATGGCTGATGCCCCTGCGCGCTTCCAGCCGCCCAGCGCCCTCCCTTCATCCCTCATCCTTCATCGCTCATCGTACACCGGCCGGAACTGCCCGAGGCCGAAATGGGCGGAGTGGCCGACTATTCAATGACCTCAAGCGTGAAAGGTCGGACCCTCCGGATCGCGCGGAAGTCCCGTCCGTTCTGCGTGATGACCGCCGCACCAATCGATCGTGCGGAGAGCGCGATCAGCACGTCGTTGACCAGTGCGGCGACCCCCGCCGGGTTGTAACCGTAGGCGGTGTGCAAGCGAGCGAGAACGGCACCCGCATCTTCGTAGACACGAGCCGTCGGCAGCAAGATGCGTCCCGCCCTGGCGAAGGGCGTCGTCATTCGGTCAACGAGTCGGCGATCACGCGCCACCAGCGCCCCCGCGCGCAATTCCATGAGCACGAGAGCGCTGAGGTACTTCACGGCATCGCGCTGGAAGAGGACCGCTTCGTGCTGCCGGGCATTGAGCCAATCGATGTAGAGATTGCTGTCGATGACGACCCGGCGCAGCCTCACCGAAACACCTTTCTGAGTCGCCCCTTGCCCCCGGTCGCGCGCAACGCGGTGTCGATTTCGGCTTCAGCCACGACGAGGTCAAGCGCACGGTTCACGGTTTCTGCGTCGTCCTTGGTGCCAAGATAGGTGCGTGCTTGATTGAGCTTGCGCGGGTCGAGTTCAACGTATCTGCGGCGCGACGCGGCGTTGCTCATTGAGAATCCTCCTCGCTTTGTCATCGAACCACATACCACGATGCGGCGGAAGCGTGCCAGCACGGAGCGGGCACGAATCGGCAATGCTTCATCTCCGCCCGGATCACTCACCGGTCCTCTCTCATCCTGCAATGATCCAATCGGCCGATGGCTCAATCGCTCCCGCCGGTCACTGATCACTGGTCACTGATCACTGCTCTTGACTGGCCGACGTGAGCGGGGTGACCGAGGGCGTGAGGGGGTGGCAGGTCGGGTATCCCGTACTACGCGGCGGCCGCTTCGGGGTTGAGCGCATCCTCGATCGTGAGTTGGCCGTCGCGGACGGCCAGGCAGACGCGCAGCAGGTGCAGCTCGCGCAGCATCTCGTCGTCCGGAAATTCCTCACGGGCGCGGCGCGACAACCGCAGCAACTTCGTGGCCGGGATGTTGGCCTGCTTGGCAATCTTCTCGTAATTGAAGTATCGCATCTTGGGTTTCCTTATAGCTCGGGCGGGGCCACGATTTCTATCGTGGACAGGCCCCACGAGACATTCAGCGTGTTCACCTCTGCCCGGCGGCGCCGGTTCACGAGATGCTTGAAGTTCCAAGAGAGCAACACGTCGTGCTGCGTCAGCACCGCCGCCGCCACATGCACGGCGTCATTGTGCATCGCCGCAGTGAACACGCCGGCAGCAAGGTAGCGCTGGGTCAACTCGTTGATCGCTGTCGTCACTGGATGCACGGCGACCCTTCGAAGCATCACGAGCAAGCGTCGCCGCCGCACCGCATCGAGGACTTGCATCAGTTCCTCGCGCGCCAGCTCCGACGTGGCCAGGTCGAACCCGGCGCGGCGCAGCCAGAACTCGCGCGTCTGGCGCTGGCGCTCCGGAAGGCGCCGGTCGTAGTAAGCGCTAAACACTGATGTGTCGAGGTAGACGCGCGGTTTCACTTGCCTGCCTCAGTCATCCGTCATCCCTCATCTCCCAAGCTCCGGTCTCCCGCGCTTGTCACTCGTCACTGTCTCACTGGGTCTGAACTGCCCGAGGCCGAAGTGGGCGGAGTGGCCGAGCATCACGGGCCCAGCTACGGGTTCAGGGAACACGACGCGAAGCCAATAACCGAGCCGATCTCCAACGAAGGCACGTTTGCCGCGCTCTCGCCGAGGAATGTGAACGCAGACCCATTGCGACCTCGCGGTCTCCTGGACAATGGCATCCTCTGCACCAACGAAGCCACGAAGCCCCAGCTCGCGTCGAACCTGCGCCTCGATAGACTCCGATGCCCGAGGCTTGCTTCGGCGCAAGTGATGTCGGGGCGGAACGTAGGGTGTTACAGACTCCCAGCTTCGAGCACGACAACCGTCAAGTCCTGGAGGTGGCGGGACGGCGCGGTCCAGTGGCACCAGCCGTGCCTTCCACTCGTCGCCGCCCTGCGCGCCGATCGCCGCCCACGACAGTGGCCGTTCGGCTGCCCTCAATATTGCCGCGTGTTCGTCAGCGCTGAACGGGTCTTCGGGCCTCCAGACGAGCAACCGTGTGATCAGGTTGTCCTCGACCCAGACCAGGAACGCCGCGTGACGATGACCTTCGAGGCGATCGCCAGAGGCATTCTTGCCTGAGAGCCCAGACGCCTCCTCGCGCACTGCAGCAGGCGCTGTCGACCAAGTGGCCTTTGGGTCGCCGCTGCGCGCTCGCACGAACGCAGATAGCACGCGCGACCGAAACGCCGCCGTCAAGCGAACGGCCGAGCGTAGCTCGGGAGCCACCGCCCACCCGAGCGCGAACTGAATCAGATTGGTTCTCGGCGGCGCTGGCCGTCGGAGTCGCTCTCTCGCTTGCGGCCGCCGAGGAATGTCCGCGTAGAGCCACCGCGCCCCAGGTGGCACCGTTCGTCCTTTCGCGAGCTTGTTATCAGTGACTCGCTCGACGTCGTCTCGCGCGGCCTCGCTGGTTGGGACAAGCACTGGCACCGAGTCAGCGGATGTCGGGCGCTGGGTGAGAGTGCAATTCGGCTCGATTCCCGGCACGGGGTCTCGTCGCTCGATCACGTTCAGGGTCTCAGCTCGCCCGAAGTAGAGAACGCGATCCAAGCATCGGTCGAGGATGCCAATGAGATCAGGTCTCCACGCATCACCGTCCAGGAACCACCAGACGGCCGATTCGTCCGTGTCTTCGGGTGGGACGCACCACGCGTTGTCCTGGACGAGCGTTGTGCCGTAGCCTCGCCTAGCTGCCTTCTTCTTTTCAGCGGGGTTCCAGCCGAAGGTCGCCGGTTGGTACTGTCTGAGGACCATGCCCCGACGCGCGAATGGCGGAAGCCGGAACGCGTAATGGCTGCTGCAGAATGCGCGCAACAAGGAGTCGATCCCGTCCGAGTCTCGGTCGCCTGTCTCGCGTTGCCACTGATGCCACCGCGCGCAAATCGCACGGACGAGCCGCCACGGGCTCGGCGGCCACTCACCGAAAGGGTCATCAAACGGGTTGACCCTCCACGGTGTGGCGTGGAATCGCCCAAGAGGGAACGTTTGTCGCAGCACGACGCGCATGAACGTCAGTCCTCTTCGTTCGCTTCCTCATTCTCGTCTTCATTCTCGCCGGTGCCTTCGTCGGGCTGGCCCTGGTCATCTCCGTTCTTCTTGTCATCGTCGCCGGCTCGGTAAAGCTCTCCGGCAGGCCAGTAGATGTCGGTCGTCGCGGCGTTTGGCGCAAACGCATCACCTGTAATGTAAGCCCCGATGTTGATCGCTCCCAGAGCAGCCCTCACGTCGCCTTGATCCCAGCAAACTTCCGCACATTCCAGGTCGCAACCCGATCTGTAGCGGAAAGGCCCGCGCAGCAACCGGCCGATCTTCCACAGCGCCAATGCGAGAAGAAACTTCTTCTGGTTGTCATTGAGGCCGAGATACGTCTTGCTGTCGTTACCGGATTCTTTCCTGCCGAAGGAACGCAGAAGTGCCAGGTCGAGTACGAATGTCGCCCGAATCTCTCCCGCGGTCGCGTCGTCAACGGCGAAGATCGGTTGGCCAGAAGTGGTTTTGCCGAGGCGGTCGAACTTCACGCCGGACCGATCGACTCGACCGGCTCCGAACGCCTCGAGGTGGGCGGTGAGCATGCGTGGAATCTTGATCTGCCACTGCGGAAACAGGACCCCATGCACGAGCGCGTTCGGGTCATAGCGGAAGATCGTCGTGAAGACCGTCCACCACGCTTCTGCCGGTGGGTGTGCCTTCCTACCGAGACCGGCCAGAACACCGCACTCGCGAGCGAGTTGCTTCTCGAAGATCTCAGCTTCCGGGTTGCCATTGCTCAGCCTCTTCCCGCCGAGGAAGTAGGTCGACGCAATGCGGTGCCCTTCGGTTAGGCTCGTAACCACGACCTGCTTCCGCTTCTGCTTGTTCTCGTCCTTTTCATGCTCCGGCCAGCCCGCGTCCGTCACGCAGCGCAGATATGGCATTCCTTGGAGTTCCGCCGTCACGTCCGGATCGTGCGGTGCTGCGCGGCAGACCGCTTCAAGATGGTTCGCCATACTCGCCGCGCTGTCCACGATGCAGACTTTTTCAAGCGTGCCGTCGACTCGCGGTGCATCGTAGATGACGTGGCCGATCTCGGGGAATCCGGCCGGCTGGAAGCGGTCCAATTCAGCGACCGGCTGCAGGCGCGCTTTGAGCACCATTCGCAATGGTCCGTCGTCAGCGATGAGTCTCTCAAGATCGAACGACTTTGCTTCAGGCATGACGTGTTCCTCCTTGGATCTGTGATCGTGTGGGGCGCAGCCAACGGCGAACCAAGAGATCAGCTCGCTCATAGTCAGAGCTCGGAATAAGCAGGCTGGCGAGAAATCGAGCGGGATCGTGCACGCGCACCTCGGCGTGCTGGGTGGCGAGTTGAGCCCTCGTCATGGAGTAACGGCTCCGCGCATGATTGATGGCCGAAGTCACATGGCCCACTCGCAGCAAGGCGACCAGCCGGCGAGCCGCAGCGGGCGTTCGCGCTGCGGTCTCCTTGGCGAGTAGGTCGCGCTGGCCGCTCATGACCGGGCGCTCGTCCAGCAGCGGCAGGAGCAACCCGTGGAGCGCAAGCAGGCCATTCACCGGAATCTCTTGCTGCGTGCCTAGCCACCTAGGGCGATGCCCGGCCCATCGCCAGTCGAGCAGCGCGAGACGCGACAACCACGAACTCAGCGCGGGCTCATCGACGGCCCCTGACAGCCATGCATCGACTTCGGAAGGGCTCGCGTACCACCCCTCGCGTCGTGCAAACACTTCGCCCTTCTCGTGGCGCTCGTGCGTTTCGAGATCCAGCGTGAGCCGGTCTATCACGCGAACGAGGTTCGCCGTCAGGTCTTGCTTGCTCCAGACCCACGTGAACGGCGGTGCTTTCGGCACCGCGTATGAGCCGTCTCGATTCGCCGTAACTCCGAAACGGTACAACGCGAAGGGGCGTGCCGCTGGGAAGCTCGACACGATAGCGGCGGCAATGCGCGCCTCGGTCGAAGCGGTCTCCCCGATGAGCACCCGCAGCCAGCCTAGGGGAAGAGGCGACCAGCGAACACCGGCTTCTCGAAACGTGCGGTTGCGGTCCACGCGATCGAGTGCAGTTACTATGGCGTCCGCGAGCGCACGCGCTCGCAGCGCATCATCCGGAACAGCTGCCAAGTGCACCGCGGCTGCTTCTATTGGCCCGCGCAACCCTTGATACCGCCAACGATTGCCCTTCTTGATATCGCGCGGGAGCCGGTTCAGCAGGGCGACTGCGCGCTCCAGCGCGCGAGCGCTTGCGTCGCCATGATGCGCCGCAACGACTGATGCTGCAGATATCGGCGAGGCGAGATGGCGCACACGGTCCCGGTGCGGCGTCGTGTCAGTGGATGCTGGCCGGTCCCGCGGTACGGCGATGCGACCGAGCAGACGTGGCTCGAAGGTGTTGCCGCTCGTCGTGGCCCCGAGTGCGAAACGAATGAAGCAGGAGATGCCCGCGTCCGTTCCGCGGCGCAGGATCGCAGCAGCGAAGGCGGCTGGAGTCACTGCTCCGCGCCCATCGATTTCGGCTCGACCACGCGTGAAGATCGCCTCAACCTCAACAACGCTCGCCGGGCGGCTCCAAATTGGAGCCCACACCTCGCCGCGATCTCGACCCGCTTCCCCGGGCGTTGCCGCCGCAGCCGGTCCAGTCACAAACGGGAACGCACCTTGTGTTCTTGTCCGCGCTCCGAGCCGCCGGGAAGCGCCACCGGCGAAGAACTCCAACCCCTCGCAGGCAAGTACCATCGCCCAAGGAGAGATCTGGCCCTCGCGAGCTGAAGCCTGACCCGAATTGAATAGCTTGTTCGCATCGCTGAACCAGGATGCGGCCTGGAGCTTTTCCAGGAGGAAGGAAACCGGCTTGCCGGTCAACCAGGCTTCCAGCTCTCGAAAGGGAGCGTCTGACGCTGCGGTGACGGAGGCCTTCTCCCTTGCGGCTTTCGGAGCGGAGCCTTTGGATGCCACCTGGTTCTGCAGCGCGGATTTCGCCTTCTCCCAGCCGTCTGCGAACTTCCGTTTACCAGCATTTCCTCCGCTACCGAGAAGCGGATTGAAGAAGAGTCTTGTCGCGGCAACAATGTGAGCATCGAGCCGGTGCAGTGAATCCTCATTTGCCGCCGATCGCCACAATGCAACCGGCCGCCTGCTCTTCGCCTTGGTGCTCTTCTTCTGTTCCTCCTGCCAGGATAGTTCGTATGCGGTCCAGCTTCCCTCGCAGGCTATCTTAAGCAGGTGGTTCCCGAGTTCGTCGAGGGTTTCGGCTCCACCGACAAGGCAGGGAATGTCATCGCGCCAAGCGAGACGCGCTCTCGGCCAACACCGTGCGACAACACGGAGCAGTCCAAGCGATGCGAGATAGTTCCCAAGACTGGTCGGGCGCAGACCTGGCAGATTAACAGCAACCAGTTGCGTTGCAGGGTGTGTTGAAACGCTAGCCATTCTTCAGCTTCTCGCTCGGCTTCGCGCAGCGACTTGGCTGTTCGCTCGCTCGCCAGTCCGCAATTCGTACGAGCGCCTCAAGGTATGCAAGGTTGAACGGTCCAAGAGATCGCGGCTCATCGCGGGCCTCCTCGATAGAGGGAGCGCCGTCTT
This sequence comes from Deltaproteobacteria bacterium, assembly GCA_016210005.1. Lineage (NCBI taxonomy): Bacteria > Pseudomonadati > Myxococcota > Myxococcia > Deltaproteobacteria bacterium. Next base: position 7,684 of record JACQVA010000093.1, read on the forward strand.
GCCATGAGCCGAGCACGTCCGCCACGATCTCGGTCCATCCGGGCCCGCTCATCGTGAAGTGCTTGCCATCATCCGCCCACTCGCCAGCTGCTCCATCAGCCGTCACGGAGAAGTCGAGAGGCCAACGCTCGCCCAGCACTTCGACTGCGTCGACCGCGAGAGTCAGGCCGAACACGTCGTCACCCGCGCGCGTCGTGGAGCGCATAACCGTGCGAACCTTCCCATGATGCGTGGCAGCCAGGTAGACCGCGAGGATCGGAAACGGTTTCGGGTCGCAGGAGGTCCGGTAGCGGTGCCACATGGCCAGGGCTGAGGCGGCCTCGTGGCGGAGTCCCGGACGGAATGGAACGAAGCCCGCCCACCGAACACCGGTCAGCGAGCGTATTCGATCGAGCGTCTCACGACTTGGCGTGGTCTCAACTGCCCACCGCAAGCGGAGAGCATCCCTGCGCAACTCATCAGGTAGACGTACCGCTGTGCCAATGTGCGCCGGAACATTCTTCGCGATAGCGCTTGCGACTCTCGCGGACGCATCGACGCCCACCACTCGCGGGCATTTGGCAAGCACTCTCGCCATGCCTTCCTCGCGCCCTGGCAGCCGCTCCTGCCACGCAGGGTGGGCTTTGCCGAGGTCGTGAAGCCCTGCGGCAGCAACGACGGCGGCAGCCAAGTCGGTGCGAAGCTCTATCGCGTCGCAGAGCGCTCGGGCCTCGTTGCGTGCGTCGTCGAGATGATCGCGAAGATCGGCCCAGTAGCCTGTCTCTGTACGCGGATCATCTTTCATGGTCCGGCCCGCACCCGGCGGGTCGAGGTCGTTCAAGCGGCTCCGCCTATCGGCTGTCCATCCGCGCTCGGGTTCGTAACCGCCGGCAGATCCCTGCAGCATCAATCGCATCCCGGGTCGGACGTCATCAGCGCGGGCCGATTCCCAGCGACCGACCTGATCGTTCCATGCCCACGCGAGCGAACGCGTGGCTTGCAGGAACTTTGACAGCTCCCACATCGGCACGGGACAGCCCTCCTCTGGACGAAAGGCGGGGCCAGTTTGTTCCTCGTCGGGCGGGGACCCCTTGCTGGACCATGCCCGCCAGAACACGGTAACGTCAGCCTCAGGGTCGTCGCCTCGCACAAAGGCGCTCACGTCAGTGAATCCACCGAAGACATCCGGCTCGGTGGAGAACAGCCCGTGCACGTCGACGGCCCGTGGAAGCGGCGTTAGCGCCGGTTGCAACGCCTTGTTGAGTTCAGCGGCATGCTTGCCTTGGGCCAAGGTCTCCAGAGCTTCGCGCGCGGATTGCTTTGCCGATAGCAGGGTAAGCGCCTCAACAAGCCGCAGACCCAGCATGACTTGCTCAGCATTGTACGGGCCGATACGCGTTGCGCCGTCCTTCCCCTTTGCTTTGCTCCCGCCTGCGAACCAAACGTAGGCTTGGGCGTGTTGGCCTCGCCCGTCACGGTTCAGTCGGCCGAGTCGCTGCACCATAGAGGGCCACGGGGCGCATTCACTCCACAAGCGATGAGCTGAGATATCAACACCGGCCTCGATCACCTGCGTGCACACGCACACCAGTCCGGGGTCGTCGGGTATTGCAGTCCCAGGTACGGCCTTCCTGCGTTCCTCAAACGCCAGCAGCCTCTGCTCGTGCGCCTGTCTGTCTACCGCTCGAAACCGAGACGTGAGCAGGATCTTTGGTATCGGATCGCAGGACAATGCTGCGAAGACTGCCTGAGCGAAGGACACGGTATTGCAAACGACCAGAGAAAGCGTACCGGGCTGGTGTTGCTCGACCACCTGCTCCGCAAGCCATTGGTCCAACGGCGGTGCCTTGTTCCCAGAGGGAGGCGCCAACACTTCGACCGGACGGCGAGCATCGCGCAGCTGCTCGAACCGGTGCCGCACTGCGCCGTCCGTCGTGGCTGGTAGCTCCCATTCCATGTGGTACGGTTCGACTTCGTGTAGGGCGTCTGCCCGCCGGTCCGTGGTGCTCAGGAATGAAGCCCCTACAGTCGCGCTCATCCAGGTCGTCGGGCAATCTCGAAGAACCTGGAACCGGCGCTGACGCATCCAGTCTAGCTGCGCTGTCGTCCAGAGGCCGGGGCCCATGAGCTGGACCTCGTCGACAATCCAACGGCAGTCAACGTTCAGCAGCCCGAAGTGAACTGGCCACTCGAAGCGGCTCATCGAATAGCCGCGATTCAGCGCGCGCGACAGCAGCATGTCCTGCGTACCTACCAGTACCCACGGCTCTTCTGGATGGCTCACCCATTCCTCGTCGACGTCACCGCCCATGAGCGTGTAGACGGATACGTTCAGGCCTTGCTTGTTCCGAAGTCGATGGCAGCACTGCTCAAGGCGCTCGCGCGTCTGCTGCACGAGCACCCGCATAGGAAGGCAATAGATCAAGTGTCGAGGCTCATTGGCATCTTGCTTAACAAGCCGGCGCCACGCCCAAGCCAGCACGGCGCCCTCCGTCTTGCCGAGCCCGGTAGGTACGGAGAGAACAGTTGGGAGCCCCTGCGTCGCAACCTGCTCTTGCCATGGGTATGGCGCGAAGGTGGTTACGTCACAGAAAAAGGTCTCGAAGCGCGCGGTCATATGATCGCCAACCGCCGCTGGTAGTCGTACGGTGCCGGCGGCCGAAGACCCGTCGCCGTGCGGAAGAACTCGCCGAATTCTGCTTCACCGCTCATTGGCTCATCTCATCCGAATCAACCGCCGCCTGGCGCCTTCCGAAACTGCTGCCCCCACTCTTCGTACCGGCGCAGGAACTCCGGCGCGGTCACGTGATCGACCAGTGCCAGCAGGCGCCGCCGCAATGCCTCCTTGTCCCAGAGATCGTGCTCGTAGAACCACACGCCGAGCGTCGTGTTCAGGAAGTGGCCTTTCGCCAACAGCTCCCCGGCGCCGGCGGGGCGCATCCAGACCTCGCTCGGCATCTGGCGCACCTCCGGTCCGGCTTCTCCGTCGCGAACGTAGATGCATTCTCCCATGTTTGCTCTCACCTCCGCTCTGTGTCGTTACTGCACCGTTGTCCGTGGCCAGCCGCCGCTGGTAGTGGAACGGCTCGTGATTTGCTGCCGCTTTGAAGAAGTCTGAGTTGTTACTCCCGTGAGTCCTCGTGCGACGCAAAGATCTTGGCCAGCCACGTGCGTTGAGCCAAGAATCGAGAGTCCAAGGTCCAAAGGCCCGCGCTATGAAGTTGCTCGCCATCTCCCCCCTTCACCAAACGTGATGCGGCACCTTACACGCTCTTGCACGTCGACGGCAAGTGGAATGCTGCAAGCACTCTCTCCGACAATACGCGGGCCAGCGCACCGCGTGGTCGTCCACCCGCTCCCCACCGAGGAACCCTCACCTCTTTCCTCTCCCGCGGTGATGCGGGCGAGGAGGACTACTCCTCGTCACCCCTGGTCACCGCTCACCACCGAAGCCGATCCGCCGCCGCTTCGCCACCGGCGGCGCCATCAACTGGCGGATAGCGTCGAACACGACCCTAAACTGCGCGTCGTACTTCCGCTCCAGCGCCTCGACCCCCTGTAGTCCCCCTTGGCAAGGGGGACGAGAAGAAGGCGAGGTCCTTGTGCGTGGAGAGCAGCTCCCGCAACTTCACGAACGCGCGCATGATAGCGATGTTGACCTGGACCGCGCGCTCACTGCGGAGCACGCTCGACAGCATCGCCACGCCTCGCTCAGTGAAGGCGTACGGGGTGGCTCGGCGAAGACCTCCCCAACTTGAAATCACAATCTGGGATTTCAAGTTGCCGAATTCCTCGCGGGTGAGTTGAAACATGAAGTCAGCCGGGAACCGCCCACGGTTCCGCTTCACCGCCTGGACCAGTGCCCGTGGCTCAACTCCGTACAGCGCCGCCAGGTGTGTACTGAGCATCACCCTGTGCCCGCGGATCAGCAGAATGGCCTGCTCGATTCGTTCAGCCGCCACCAGCTCCTGCTTCATTCGCGACCCGCAGCCGTGTTTCCCGTGCGTCGGCACGTTGATCGCCAGCGACTTCGGACGCTCGCCGCACACCTCACCCGCCAGCCGCCGCTGGTAGTGTCTCGGGGATCGAGACTGGAGGCTGGGGCCTGGAGGCTCGGGATCGATCGCCGTCCGGAAGAACCCGCCGAAGCAGTCTGTCGTCGCCATCCCCCCTTCACCAAACGTGACGCGGGACTCTACACAATCCTGCGCTCCGCAAGCAAGGCATTCTGGCAAGTACCCTCACCTCTTTCCTCTCCCGCGGTGATGCGGGCGAGGAGTCGTATACGGTCATCGGCCTCATTCACCGCCCGTTCGCGAACGGTGCCGCCATCGATATCTCCACGTCCTTCTTCTGCACGACCTTGGATGCATCCAGAATCTCGATCTCCAACGGTTGGCCGCGGGCCGAGAGATGCACGATCACGCCCTCGGCGAGATCGCGAGAGTCCGTCGGCCGCCCCTCGCGCAATCGAATCGTCAACACGTCAGCGTCAGGCGAGTATGCGATCTTCATAGTGACCTCCGCCGCGAGAGTCGCGCATCAGGACCCGCCTTCGCCCGACCGCTTACGGAACTGCTGCCCCCACTCTTCGTAGCGGCGCAGGAACTCCGGCGCGGTCACGTGGTCGACACGTCCAGCGCGTAGCATATCGCAGATGGCTGACGGCACATGGGCGAGCCCCATCTCGCTCTCCCGCCCGTCCCTCGTTTCCGCAACGTAGATGCACTGGCCCATAGCTACACCTCGTTCTTCGCAACTCGTGCTGGCAACTCGTGGCGCGCCTACTGCGCTCCTTCGGCCACCGGCAGGGCACTGGTCTCGACGCGTGACAAGTTGGCCACCTGACTGGCATGGTCGATGTCGATGCCGACCAACCGCCCCTGCGCGTCGAAGTCGAGCACGACACCGGGCACTACCTCGCGCGAATCTGTGCTCGGGCGTTCCGCCAGATCGATGTAAAGCGAGTCCGTCTCCGGGTAGTAGTCGAACTTCATGCCGCTCACGCCTCGACGTCACGAATGGGAAACGCGTTGAGGACCGTCTCGCCGTCTTCCAACGTGACTTCGCGCAAACACTTACCAACCTCTCCGATGAATGCCCAATAGCGGACGCGGCCGTTCGCCTGCGCCTCACGCCGTACCGGTTGCCGCAGGACACGTTCGCACCAGCCCCGCTGCAGGTACGGCCGCTTCCGCAGCACCTGTTCTTCGAAGTACCGGGTCGTCTTCATTCACCGATCGCCAAGAGCGCCGCCGCTCGCCATCCGCCGGTCCCCGTCGCCGTCAGGAAGAACTGCTCAAAGGTCATGCGTCGTGCGTCCTGTTGGTGAATCGTGAGTTGCGCTCGGAATCTTTGCACATGGCCGTTCGCCTATCGCCTCTGGCGCTGATGCTTCCCGTTCTTCGTCCGCTTCGAAGCGTTGAGCACGGTCACGCCGACCAACTCCTTGCCGCGGTAGCGCAGGAGGATGCCATCTCGGTCCACGGTGTCGGTAGCTCGTTGCGGGCGTTTGAGGCTGATATACAGCACGTCGGCTTCGCGATCGTAGTCGACCCATGCTCTCCCTTGCGGAAGCCGGATGAGGTGCGGGATCGCCGCAGCGATCTGCTCTACCGCTCTGGCTGCTGCTGATTTCGCCATACCACTTCCCTCCGCGCCAGCCGACGGGTGAAATACGAGGTTACAACAAATCCGGTGGGCCGAGAAACCTCCTTGTAGACTACCGCCAAATGGCGCCGCGGTGCCAGTCGCTTGGAGGCGACAAGCGCACCCGCATCTCCCTGCTGAATCAGGTCTGGGTCTTCTATCGTCTCCAACACGTCGTCGTAGTGCCCGGCCAAGTCATCGTGGTTCTCGACGATGTGAAACCAGCGCTCCTCCGTGAGCCGGATCGGCACGCCACTTCGCGCAGTCACGCGATCCATCCGCAGCCCCCCGCCTTCCCCGCCCCCGTCGGCACGTTGATCGCCAGCGACTTCGGGCCGTCGGCGCACACCTCGCCCGCCAGCCGCCGCTGCCAGTCGAACGGCCCCTTGTCCGTTGCCGTCCGGAAGAACTCGCCGAAGCTGTCCGCTGTCGCCGCCATCTCCCCCCTTCACCAAACGTGACGCGGCACTCTACACAATCCTGCGCTCCGCAAGCAAGGAATTCTTGCAGGTACCCCAGGATTGCGTCATAGTCGTTGTTGGCGCACGCCGCTGGAGTTGGCCGGCCCGACGGCTCCGGGTCGCCGCTGGAAGATCGAGCTGATCGAAGCTCAGAACCCGGACTGGCGAGACCTCTATGACGAGATCGTGTAGCGCTGGCGGGTCGTAGCGAGCCGGTGCCGTGGATTCCCGCTTTCGCGGGAATGACA
>JACQVA010000094.1 GCA_016210005.1 Deltaproteobacteria bacterium
AAACAACGGCCGGTCGTGGCGGTGTTGGCCGCCGTCGGCGTCGGCTATCTGGTCGCCCGCCTCGTCTCTCGTGGAACGAGGTGAGCGCCATGCGTGATTCGGAGAATTCGAAGGGAAACGGCGCGGCCGGCGGAACCGAGCGGCCGCTCCAGGATCCCCGCTCCATTAGCGACCACGGTCGACAAATCCACCATGACGCGCACGCGCTTGCCGCGGCCGTGCAGGAGGCGGCCGATGACTTGGAACGCTACCTCACCGAACAGGTGGAGCAGCGACCGTATACCACCTTGGGAGTAGCGGCCGGGGTGGGGTACGTTCTGGGCGGAGGTCTCCGTTCACGGTTGACCGCCGTGTTGTTCGGCGCCACGACGAGATTCGCCATGGCTCTGGCCGCACGCGAGCTTGCTGCCCGGTTGTCGCCAGGTGCTTCCGCGTCCGTTCAGAACAAAAGCTCCTGAGAACGTCTTGGAGCAGTGGCCACGATCTCGTTGCGCCGCAGGGCGTGGATCATGTATCACCAGTACGGGTATGGGCCATCGGGGATCGGCGGCATCGTCCTCTCTACTCCGACACATCGATACTCTCCTCGCTCAACTGGACCGGTCGTTAGGAGCCGTCGGCGCGCGTCTGGTGCCCTTCTTCGGCGCGCCGGCGTCGTTCCCGTCAGGGCCGTCCATTCTGGCCCGCGCCGCGGGGGCTCCGCTCATCCCGGTGTTCACCCCACGCCTGGGCACACGTCACTACGCGATCCGCGTCGGCGATCGATTCAGCGTGCCGCGCGAGACACGGGCGCTCGACCGTGTGATGGCGGAGGTGGTGCACCTCTTCGAAGACACCGTGCGGGCCTTCCCGACCCAGTGGTTCCAGTTCGCCCCATTCTGGCCCGGCGGGGCTGCCGAACGGCAAGGATAACTCCGCCGATGCCCGACCGACCCCGTACCCAGACTCATGATAGCCCACAACAGTGCGCCACGGACGACGATGTGAATCAGCTCGATCAACTGGAGAAGCGACGAGCCCGTCGAGCTGCCGTCCGCACATTGTTGCAAGCCTCGCGTGTGAACACGTAGGAGTACGCGCGTAGAACCACGCACGTAGTACTCCGAGCTTCCGGCGGTGCCATGCCGTCCTGTACAAACTGGCCCGCCTATGGACGTGGATCGGTATCTGACGGGAGTTCCGATGACAGAAAGGAGACCGCCATTTCACCGTTGCGCGGCCGCACATATGGCGACGCAGGGAATGCCCTGACGTCGCGAAGCAGTCCAACGAAAGGAGAGCAGCCATGAGAACACGTTCGGTACTTGGTTTGATGATTCTTGTGGTCGGCCTCGGCGGTTGCATGATCGTCGAAGCGCCGATCAAGGGCGTTCTGGGAACCGAGGTCATCTGGGGTGACATAGCGACCGGAGAGAAGGGCTCCGAGACCCGCGGCACCGCGAAGCAAGGAAAGGCCTGCGCGGACTCCATCCTCGGCCTGATCGCGAGAGGCGACGCGAGCGTGCGCGCGGCGAAGGAGAACGGCGGGATCACCGAGGTCACAAGCGTGGATCACTCGGCGCGGAACTTTCTCAATATCGTTGGCGAGTGGTGCACGTTGGTGAGAGGGCACTAGGTTACCTTTCCGGTGCAAGAGTCTGGTCGCTGCGGGAGCCTCACTGGCCGGTTTTGGCCGGAGCTGACGGTGTCGCGCATCCGCGAACGGGCACCCCAGCGGCCTTCAAATACGCGCTGGCGGTCTCCCGGCTCTTCGCAACTGCGAGCCGAGAGGCTACCAAACTGCGCGCTGATCCGACACGGCGTCAGCGCTCCGCCTCGACGACGTGACCCCACACCGAGAGATGGCACCCTGAGAGCGGGAACCTTGGGAGGGCAAAGCGGGAAACGCCCGCCCGCTGAAACGCGTCCTCAGCGGCCAACCATGATGCGCGTGAATGGGTTCCGGCGCGTTATGAAAAAAGGACGAAGCCGCCACCATCTCGTAGTCTCGCGACGGTGAGGACAGTTAGAACCGTTCGGTAGATCTTCCAGCGACCCGGGTCACGCGCGGGCTTCGGCAATGGTGTAGGCGCACGCACTCGCCGGCACCGGCACGCCGAGCATGCCGGTACCGATGAGCCCCGAGATGAACAGCCATTCTTGGCGTTCGGCTTGATGAGTCTCGTAGTCGGCCTCGGGGGCATGGTCGTCGAGTCGACGATCATGGGCGTCCTGGGGACCGATGTCATCTGGGATACGTGGCCGGCAAGGGCCGCTACGCCCAACCCCGTGTCCCTGCTCGGGTGCGCCCAGGCCTTTCCCCTAACGCTTCTCCTCCGTGTGCGTGGTGATCTCCTCCGTGTGGGTCGCTCCCGAGGGCTGAGTCACGACGACACGGCGGACGATCGTTCGATCGCCTTCCTTGCTGTATTCGACGGTCACCGGGGAGTTTCGGATCGTCTCACTCGAAACGACCTTCCCCTGCGCATCCACGAAGACGGTCTCCTTGGTGAAGGTGTAGGTCACCGGAGCCGGAGCCTTTTCGGACTTGAGAATGATCGTCGAGCTGCTCGGGTTGATCTCTGAGACCACGCCTGTGTAAGTTGTCGTCTTCTCGGTCGTAGTGGTGGTTGACGTGTCAGCGGCCAAGCTGACCGCCACGCTCCCCAGCAGGCCGAGCGCCAATGCGAGCGAGAAAGTCGAAGTAAACCGTTTCATACGTACCTCCTTACCGGTCTGATCTCGAGACGCACTCGAGACGGTTTGGTTGTGCGATCACCCAGTCTGGCCGCCACCGCTGACTTCATTTCCGTCACCGGTGAGCCCCGCCACCGGAGCCGCGAGAGTCATAGGTTCCATCCACTTACGTTCGATCTGATCTCAGTGCATTGCGCCCCTCCTCTCATCGGCTTGCGGTCACCTCCGTCGCTCTGGTTTAGGGGCCTTGCACCGACTTCACCGAAGCTGCGGGGCGTCGCGGGCGGGCCCGGGCCTATTGCGCGATCGCCACTGCGTGGTACCTCGTGACGGCCGGGTTTCGCGGAACGGAAGCTTCGAAGGTCGCGCGCCCGCCACGCGCAGCGATTGTCTGGGCGAGCGGCGGCGTTGTGACGCTGTTCACTAGATTGCCGGCATCGTCGAGCAACTCGATGCGGATCGAGATCTTGCTCACCGGCCGTTCGCCCTGGTTGATGATCGTTCCGACCACCTTCTCCGTTCGCGGATCGGCCGTGGGCTCCTCGCCCAAGTCGACAATGGATATATCGACCATGGGTGTATCGACCACCCGCGGAGGCGCGGGCTTGCCCTGGTCGACGGTGACTGTGCGCGTCGAGGAAACGATCGTTTCGCGCTTCGCCGCACACGCCGCGAAGACGAAGATCGCCAGGGCGGCGCCGAGAAGGCACGCCCCGATCGATGTGGCCGTACTACTCTCATCAGGATGAATCATAGATTTCATGGCCGATCTCCCTTTTGTCCTGCCTTTGCCGGCGCCGTTGCTCACCGGCACATCCCATCACTCTGAAGCTGCGTCCCACCTGGGCACGTAATGGTGGTGGTCGTCGTGGTCTCCTGCCGTAGGTGAGTTGCGTGGCGGGAACAGCCCGACAGCACCGTCGCCGCGAGAATCAACACACTGAGCGTTTTGAACTTAGCCATGTGTGCTTATACGACCTGTGCGGCAGCGCCGTAAGATCGCAATACTACGCGCGTGATTGTACGCACACGTCGTCTTTGCACCCTCGCGTTGCCGGGAAGGCGCCGAGCGGGGTTACTGCGCGAGTCAGAAGAAGCGATCTCATCGAGTATTTGAAATCGCGGGAGAGCCCCAGCTGCTGTCCAGTTCGGTTCGTGCGGGGGCTTGCAGGTCTTCCGTCGGTGAGAGGGCGTGAGGCCACGCGTAGAACCACGCACGTAGTACTCCGAGCTTACGGCGTCGCTGCGTGCCTGTATAAGAAGAAGGTTGTGGCGGCTGCAGCGACTCGCGTCTCGGTGGTTTCAGCAAGCCGCGCTCGGAACCGCCTGGTCGGATGGACAGAAAAGGAGAATCAAATGGTTGAAAGAATGGCTGCGCTCCTCGCCGTGAGCGCCCTCTTCATTGCCGGGTGTGACCTTCGTCCTCGCCCTTTCTCGTCGCTGTTTGGCCAGAACGGCTGCCGGTACAAGGACGCCACCTACTCACACGGTTCAACGGCCTGCCAATCGGGCACCCAGTATCGGTGTGACGACGGACAGTGGAAGGGATGGGGAACCGCGTGTGCTGAGAATCCGATCGCAGCCGCCAAAGGCTGTCAATTCGATGGTAACTCCTATTCCCCTGGTTCCGCCAGCTGCCAATCGGGGACGGAACATCGATGCAACGACGGAGCATGGAGAAACCTCGCCCTCGCCTGCGCGGGTGGTGCCGACGGCGGGGCCGAGATCGTGCCCGCCAGGCTGACGCTGACGTGCCTGTACAATGGCGCGACCGTCGCGACGGAGTCCACCATCTGCAAGGCCGGCGTCACCTTCCGCTGCGAGGACGGCGAGTGGCGCAACCTCGGTAGCGCCTGTCGGTAGGGATGAGGGATACGAGAAACCGGCTAGCAGTTGGGTTTCGCAGTGATCAGACTCCTAATCCTTGCGGCGGTTGCGCTCACCACGAGTTCCGCTCAGGCAGCCGTTCTCGCCGGGGAACGGGCGCCAGCACGGCTGGCGAGACTGGGCGGAGTCGTGGCCGCCGCGATGGCGGAGCCGCAGAGTGACCGTGCCGACAGCGCTCCGGCACGCTGTCCGTATCACTTCGATAGCGACATGCCGGCAGCCACATTCTGCGTCTACCGGGGTGTTGCGTTCGGTGGTGAGGGCGAGGTGTGCGCGACCGACGTCGTGGTTATCTGGAGCAGTCTCGCCTCGCAAGCGGCGCTGAGTGTTGAGCACGCGGAGCAGGCATCAGCTTCGAACAAAGAGGTCTATCTGGGATTCGTCGCTGACCCGGAACTGGTGGTGTGGGCGATCGTAGACCCTCGACAGGGCGACCGTGCCGAAATGGTAGGGTATACGCTCGGAAGTGAGGAGGCTCCGCAGCCACTAGCGGGACAGGTGACACTGCGAGCGGTGCGCCTGGGGTCGGCGGATGTGCTCAGCATGGACTTGCGCGCACCGCGACGTTTCCATCTTGGGAGCTGCGCGTTCGCCTCGTACTTGGGAACGTTCCTTGGGGTGCTGGGACCTCCGAGCGAGACGACGACCTCCGTCGATCCCTTCATCGTGCCCCGGCAGTGACGCCGCGCGAGTGGGCTCGGCAACCTGGGGGCAATCAGCGCACCCGCAAGATCCTTCGCCGGTCGGCAACACTGCGGAGGCGTGAGGGCGTAAGCCCCCGCGCGTAGAACCACGCGCGTAGTACTGCGAGCTTGTGGTACGCGCCATTGAGGACCACCATTATCCTAATTGAAAGGAGCGTACACCATGGCCGGAAAACAGACAGCAGTGTTGGGTATTTACCCCGATTACGCCAGCGTGGAGAAAGCCGTCGACGTCTTGAAGGTGGCCGGATTTCGGAACAAGGATATTTCCGTACTCTTTCCGGAAAAAGCAGGCTCCAAAGCGTTCGCCCACGACAAAGGGACCAGGGCTCCAGAGGGTGCTGCCGCAGGCGCCGGAACGGGTGCGGTGCTGGGCGGTACACTCGGATGGTTGGTGGGTATCGGCACTCTGGCGATACCGGGTGTGGGTCCCTTTATCGCCGCCGGTCCGCTCATGGCGGCCCTGGCGGGGATGGGCGTGGGCGGTGCAGTCGGTGGGATAACGGGCGCGCTGATCGGCCTGGGGATTCCGGAGCACGAGGCCAAGCGCTATGAGGTCCAGGTAAAAGAGGGCGCCATCCTCCTCTCCGTGCATGCGGACAGTCCAGACTGGGCGAAACGCGCGGAGGAGATCCTGACACAGACGGGAGCGCAGAATATCTCGTCAACCGGAGAGACCAGCGCCAACTACGTCAGAAGCGGTCACGACACGGCAGCGCCGGCGGCGTGATGGCGGCCCAATTGGGCCGTGCCGGAGCCCCGCGCTCCGGCGAGCGCAACCTGACAGAGGGTGAGGATCATAACAATGGCAGCAAGCACGAAGCGGTGGCAGCGGATCGGTGAGTCCGTTGCGCGGTTGTTCGATCGTCACAGCGAGAAAGCAGGCCCAGACCGGCCAGGTGGGCAGGGTGCAAGCGGGATGAATCAGCAGCCGCGCATCAGATGGCCGGACAACAGCGCAGCTATTGTTGGGAGTCCGCAATACATCCAGGAAAAACTCGCTGCCTACCAGGCCCGCGGATGGGGACAGCAAGAGACTGGTCGGTCGGCGAGACAGCCTGAACCGGCGTTGAGCTCCAGGGTGCGCGCCGATCAGGAACCGAGTAATACGCGCGCGCTGACGCCAAACCTGAGATCTCCAAGGTCGACGTGGGCCGACAAGTGGGAGAGATAAAGGCGCGCGCTACGCAGCGCCGGCGATTGCACCCGGTGCGGGGAAGCGTCATGAAGGAGGCAAGACAAATGAAACCAGTCTGGATCGGCGGGGTAGCGAGTGTGGCGATGATGGTGTCCCTTTTCGCGCTGGCTCAACCGGCGTGGGGCGGTTCGACGAAGTGCACGATGAAGTACTCCCTCGCAGGGTGGTCGGCGGGCTACTCCACGGCGAGCGGCAGCGGCACCGTCAAGTGCGACAATGGCCAGTCGGCCCGCGTGTCCCTCCAGGCGAGCTGATCCTGCCCGAGAAGTGTTCGCTGGACACGGTGACGTGAGATGTTAGGGTCCTTCAGCAAGCTTGGCAAAGACTTTGAAGAACTCGGCGATGTCGTCCATGCGTGGCAGCCCGATCCAGAGAGCCTTGGTGCCTG
>JACQVA010000095.1 GCA_016210005.1 Deltaproteobacteria bacterium
CCCAACGGCGACGCCGAGTCAGACGCCCACGAACACGCCGACCGCGACGCCAACTGGGACTCCAACGGCAACCCCGACAGTCACGCCGACCGCGACGCCGACTCACACCGCAACGGCGACGCCGACGGATACGCCGACCGACACGCCAACCGCGACCCCGACTCACACCCCAACGGCGACTCCGACGGCCACGCCGACGGTCACCCCGACCGCAACGCCCACTGCGACGCCGAGCAACACCCCAACACCCACGCCCCCGCCGTGCGATCTCCTTCTATCGACCGAAACGGGCGCAACCTTGGGCGGCCTGACGTTCTTGGACGGCGATCTGGTCGACTACGACCCCGCGACTGACACCGCCACGTTGTTCCTAAGTGAATCGTTGTTCTCGAACGACGCGAATATCGATGCGGTCGACCGGTTGTCGAATGGCCACCTCATTATCTCCACTGTCGACACCGAAACGCTTGGCGGCTTGACGTTCACTGACGGCAGCTTGGCGGACTACAACCCGGCGACGAATACCGCGACGTTGTACTTCGCCGAATCGCTGTTCACTTCCGGCGACGAGGATGTCGACGCGGTCGATGTGCTCGCGAACGGCCACCTCATCCTCTCCACTGAGAGCGGAGCGACACTCGGTGGCCTAACCTTCTTGGACGGCGACTTGGTCGACTACGATCCGGTGGCGAATACGGCGACCCTGTTCTTCGCCGAATCGCTGTTCACCTCGGGCGATGAAGACGTCGACGCCGCGCGCGTGCTCGCGAATGGGCATATCATCCTCTCAACCGAGGGCGGTGCCACGCTCGGCGGCCTGAGCTTCAACGACGGCGACCTGGTCGACTACGACCCGGTAGCAAACACGGCAACGCTGTACTTCAGCGAATCGCTGTTCTCGGGGAATGAGGACATCGACGCGGTCGACATGTGTGCCGAACCAACGCCGACGCCAACGCCTTCGCCGAGCAACACGCCGACACAGACGGCTAGCGCCACTCCAACCAATACCCCGACCACCACGCCGACGCCCCCGTCGACCTCAACGCCGACCCAGACACCGACGATAACGAACACGCCGGCGGGCACAGCCACCTTCACCCCAACGGCGACCCCAACGACTACGCCGACGCACACCCCCACCTCCATGGCGACGGCCACCAACACCCCGACCCCGACTGCAACCACGCGGCCGTGTGTGCCGGTCGATGCCAGCGGCACCTACATCGAGGCCGAGAGCTTCAGCGGCCACAGCAACGACGCCGCCACCTACCGCTTCACCGGCGTGGCCAGCTCGCAGGCGGGCTTCAACGGGACCGGCTATCTGCAAAGCAACACGAGCGGAAACACTAACAACTACAGCGACGTGAACACTAACCCCGGCAACTACCAACGCTACGACTACCAACTCGACTTCCCGGCGCCCGGCACCTTCACGGTCTGGATCCGCGGCTACGCCACCAGCACCAGCAACAACAGCCTCTTCGTCGGCTTGGATGGCACCGCCACCGGAGCACTGGCAGAGGGGACCTTCAATGCGTGGGTGTGGACCAACACGATCCAGAATGGTGCAAACACGATAACTGTCAGCACCCCCGGGCTGCACACCATCAACGTTTGGGAGCGTGAACCGAACCATCTGCTGGACGGCATCTTCATCTCTGCCACGGGCGCGGTCCCCAGCGGCGGCATCCCGAACGGAGCTGCGCTGGCTGATCCTACTCTCTGCACCTGTCCCGCCGGTTACGTGAGCGGGTATGTCTATCGTGACTTCGACGCCGATGGCGTGCGCGACGGGCTGGAGCCGGGAGTGCTGGGAGTCACGGTGACCGCGTACGACGCGGCCAACAACGTGATCACAAGCGCGACGACGGCCTCGAACGGTGGCTACACGCTCACCGGAGTCAGCGGAACGGCCCGGATCGAGTTCAGCGGCTGGCCCTCGTACCTCGCGCCCGGTCCGAACGGCGTCAGCAACGGGACCTCGGTGCAATTCGTTACGTCACCGAGCTGCAACGTCGGCTTCGGCCTCGTCGAACCCGGTGAGTACTGTCAGGCCAACCCCACCTTGGCGGTGCCATGGTACGTGAACGGCGACCCGCTGGCGGGCGGGACCGCCGGTACCGCAACCGCGATGATATCGTTCCCCTACACCGCGAGCGGGACGACGCCGGCATGGACGCAGCTCTCCACCGCGGCCAACATCGGTGCAACCTGGGGCCTCGCTTACCAGCGCTCGACTACTACCCTGTTCGCTGCTGCCACGATGAAACGCCATGTCGGCTTCGGCCCGTTTGGTACGGCCGCCACGCGGACCGGTGCGATCTACGCCATCAACACCTCCGGCCCAACGGTCACGAACTTCGTCAACCTCAACACGCTCGGTGTGCCGACCGGAGCTGACCCCCATTCCGGATTGCCCGCAGACTCGGTGACCCCGAACCACGACCCGAACTCTTGGGATCCCGTCGGCAAGATCTCCTTCGGCGATATCGACATCTCCGACGACGAGCGCACACTGTGGGTGATGAACCTCAGCGACCGCAGTCTGTACGAAGTCTTCATCAATAGACCGGCGGTCACGCCAACAGCGGCGAACGTTACCCAGCACGCGATTACCGACCCAGGCTGCTCGAACGGCGATTTCCGTCCGTGGGGCGTCAAGGTCCACGACGGTCTCGTCTACGTCGGCGTGGTCTGCTCGGCGGAAACATCGCAGAACCCAGCCGACTTGAAGGCGTACGTGCTGGCCTACAATCCCAGCAGCCCAGGGTTTACCACCCTCTTCACGTTCCCGCTCACGTTCACGCGCGGATGCGCGGCCAACGATGGCACCTGCTGGTCCGCGAAATGGCTGCCGTGGATTTCCTCTTTCCCCGGCCTCGGGTCCACGACCCTGCCGTGTTGGAACCCGGCGACGCAGACCGCAGCACCGTGCGACGGCGCGATCACCGGCTACGGCAAGCAGACGATCTACCCGCAGCCGATGCTCACGGATATCGAGTTCGACGAGCGCGGCGCCATGATCCTCGGCTTCGGCGACCGGTTGGCACAGCAAACCGGCAACGCCAACTACGCCCCCAGCGCCAGCGACACGTTTACGCACGAGGGGACCAGTGCCGGTGACATGTTGCGTGCCTGCAAGACCTGCTCGGGCAACGGCCTGGGTTGCGTCGTCGACGGCGACTGCCCGACGGCACAGACTTGCGGCTGGAACCTGGAATCCAACGGCAGCTGCCTCGGCTTGACCTCGAGCCCAGGTACCACCGAGTCCCGCCCGCAGGGCCCCGGTGGCGGCGAGTTCTATTGGGGCGACAACTACAACTATGACAATTCGGACGCTAGCAACGGTAGCACCCATGATCAGCTCCTGTCAGGTGGGCTGGTGCAGTGGCTGGGCTCGGGGGAAATCGTCTCAACGATGTACGATCCGCTCAATGGGACGTACCGATCGCAGGGCGTCGGCCATTTCGTGCACACTACCGGTGGGCGCGCCAACCCCACTTCCAACGGCGGCAGCGGCATGACCTATCAGATCTTCGCCGACAATCAGTCCACGCCGGATGCCAGCCGATTCGGCAAAGCTGCGGGCGTGGGCGATATCGAAACCTTCTGCAACCCGGCACCAATTCAAACCGGTAACCGCGTCTGGCGCGACGCTGACGCCGACGGCATCCAAGACGCCAATACCGCCACCGAACCCGGCATCAGCGGGGTTAACGTCTACCTCTACAGCGCCGGCGGAGCCCAGCTGCAGAGCACTACGACTGACGCCAACGGACTGTACTATTTCAGCAATCTCACACCGAACACGAGTTACACCGTGCGCCTGAATAACGCCGCCAACTACGGCAGCGGCGGACCTCTCAATGGCCTCACGCCCACCACCTTCCAGGCCGGCGGCGGGGCTAACTCCACGCGCGACTCTGACGGTCAGTTGATAGCTGCCAGCGATGTGCGGGCGACGCTCACCAGCGGTGACCCGGGAATCAGTAACCACACCATCGACTTCGGCTTCGTTCCGCCGGGGGTGACACCGGCACCGCTGATCTTCGCGCCGGGAGCCCCGACGCCGACGCCGACACCGAACTTGCTGGCTAGGGTTATGACCGTCGTTGCCAAGCTGCCCGGGCGCGCTGCGCCGGCCACTCGCATGGTGAACGCTCCAACTGCCACGGGCGCACACCGGATGGCGTCGCCCACGCCCTCGCTGCGACGCACACCCGCAACGCGTACCGCGACGCCAACGCCGACCCCAACCCCGACTTTCGCAATGCGTTCGGATCAGTCCGCCGAGTTAACCCCCCCGACACCAGCGGCGACCGCCACGCCCACACCGTCGGCCTGGCCCAGCGCCACGGCGACACCGTCGTCAAATTGGGCGCGCGACTGGACCGGCTCCTTCGAGCCCGACCCCTCCACCTGCCTCCACCAACCGCAACCAATCACGGTCTATGGTCTGATCGACTTGTCGCCAGCCAATGCGGTTGCCCAATTGCAGACAACCTGGCGTGCGCTATCGCCGTGCTCGGAGCCGTGCCCAGAGCATCGATCGACACAACTGATTTCCGGCTCGGCCTCGTTCGCGATCACGGCCTGGTGGCCGGGTATTCAGCCCACCGACACCGCCGTGGGCGTGCTGTTCGAGGCCAACGTGCTCGATGCCTCCGGGCGCCCCATTGGCCGCGCTATCGGCAAGGACCTCTTCTGGTTTCCCGATCTGTGCGCACCGCCAACGGCGGCTTCAAGGTGAGGCAAGCCTGGAGGACGAGCGCCGGCGCGTGCTCGAGCTAGCGCGACCGCGCGCCGCCGTCGTGAACGCTTGTAGCAGCGCGCTGACGCCCCGCGTGGTGGCGCGCACGGCTTCCGCGCGCGTCAGCGCCCCGCTGTACCACTGCTCGAGCACCACGCGGCCGGCGGCGACGATCATGCGGGCAACTATTGCAGCCTCGCGCGCACTGGCGCCGGTGGTTTCCGCGATGCGTGCATGCCACGGCGCGACCAGCTGATCCTGGATGCGCTGTCCCAGCCGCGCCACCGCCGGATCCGGCCCTTTCGAATCGAGCAGGTGCCACGCGCCTCGATGGTGTCGCAGACGGCTTCGACAAAGACGCGCGTTACTTCATCGAGGCTGCCGGGAATGCTACGGGCGGCGCCGCGCCCGAACCGCTGCGTGAGCTCGCCGGCGAAGTCCTCCAGCACCGCCATGATGAGCGCCTGCCGGCTGGGAAAAAAGCGGTAGACCAACTGGCGCGTGACTCCGGCGGCAGCCGCCACCTCGGCGAACTGCACCGCGTCGATGCCGCGCTGGGTCATCAGCTCCGCTGCAACTTGCAACAACTGGCGCCGGCGCTCGTCCGGCGACAGGCGCGTTCGTGCGCCGGCCGTACGATGGCGGCGCCGCCCTACGGCCGGCCGCACCCGCGCCTTCGTGGTTGACAGCGAGTCTTTCACTAGTTTACAACATGTAACATAGGTGCCGCGGCAAGACCAGCCGGCTGCGGCCACCGAACCCCCGGGGCGCGAACGAGGAAGACCTGCATGAAAGACTACGACGTTGTCGTCATCGGCGGCGGTATCAACGGCCTCACCGCCGCCGCCTACTTGGCCAAGGCCGGACTCTCGGTCGGCGTGTTCGAAGCGCGCGGACAGTGCGGCGCGCACTGCGACACGGTCGAACTCGGGCGGCCCGGCTTTCTCCACAACACCCACGCGCAGTGGCTGGTGCCCGCCTTGAGCCCGGCGATGGCCGACCTCGACCTCGAACGGTTCGGCCTCGAGCTGCGTGGTAGCGACGTGCTTTTCGCCAAGACCTTCCTCGGCGGAAAGAACGTCCTCCAATGCCTCGATCCGTCGGCAACGCAAGCGAGCGTGGCACGCGCCTCCGAACGCGATGCCGCGGTGCAGGCGCGCTTCGCTCAGTACCTGATGGAACATACGCCCGAGGCGCTGGCGATCGGTCAGCAGCTCATCTTCGCTGCACCCAGCGCGGAGCTGCAGCAACGCCGCACGGCTTTCCACGACGGCCTCCTGAAAGCCATCGGCCTGTCGCTAAGCGGCGAGGATGTGCAACGCATGGACGGTTTCGACGTGCTGGCCGCGCTCTACGAGACCGAAGAGGTGCGGACGTTACCCGCGGCCTTGGGCGAATACACCGGCCAGTGGCCGCTGCACCGCGGCATGGGCACTCAGGCGATGGATCTCGGCGGCCTGCCGCCCACCGCTGTCCACACCGCGCGCGGCGGGTCACACGCGCTCACGCACGCGCTGGTGAAATGCCTAGTTTCCCACGGCGGCGAGATCTGGACGACCTGCCCGGTCTCTCGCATCGTGGTACGCGAGCGCCGGGCCTGCGGCATCCGCCTGTCGCCCGACGCGCTGCTCCCAAGCGAGGAGATCAGCGCACGAATAGTGATCTCGAACGTCACACTGGTCCCAACCTTTGTCCACATGCTCGGGGCGGAGGTGATCGGCGGCGACTGGATCGATAAGATCAAGCGCTTCAACTACGACGATCCTCAGCTCATCTCCGTCTCCTATGCGCTCAAAGGCGATGTCGAGTTCGCCTCGGCAACCTACGATCCGGCCATCCAACGGGCCTGGGTCGGCTACTTCGGCGGCGAGACCCTGGCGGCGATTCGTGGCGCGATGGCCGATTGCCTGGCGGGCAAGATCCCGGACGAGGTGATGGGCGGCTGGTTTATCCCCACGCGCGCCGACCCGAGCCAGGCCCCGCCCGGCTGCCACACGCTGCAAGCCTGGGTCAGTATGCCGCCGTGCCCGCAGAGCTGGCGCGGCCGCACGCTGCACGGTTGGGACTCGTGGCGCGACCTCGCCGGTCCCCTCGCCGATGCGATCACGGAGCGTCTGGAGCAATACGCCCCCGGCTTGCGCGACTTGATCCTCGAACGCCACACCAACACCCCGTTCGATCAGCAACACAACAATCCCTCGGCCATCCGCGGGAACATGATCGGCGGCAGCGCCATCCCCGAGCAGTACGGCGTCAACCGCCCGCTGCCGGGCATCATCACCAAGGGCGTGTCGCGTACCTTCCTGCCTGGGCTCTATCTGTCGAATTCCACCTACCCGTACGGCGCCACTCATCTCGCTAACGGTTACCTGGCGGCGTGCGAGGTGGCCGAGGACGCGGGTTGCCGCGAGGCCCCGTGGTGGCAAGCTCAGCCGTATCTCTGGTTCCTGGAAAACATGGGGAGAATAGCGACCAACCTCGGCGTCAACACGCGCGGCGCCCGCAAAGCGGCGGAGGGGCTGCGATGACAACCAGATACGACACCATCGTGGTCGGCGGCGGGCCGAACGGCCTGGTCTGTGCCGCTTACCTGGCCAAGGCGGGTCGCAAGGTGCTCTTGCTCGAACGCCGCCACGAGACCGGCGGTGGGCTGAACACGGACGAGTACCACGGCTTCCGCTTCAACCTCCATGCCATCTACCACATGATGGGCGAGCGCATGCCCGCGCATCATGATCTCGATCTGCCCAGCCTCGGACTTCGATACTTGTATCCCTCAGTCGGCGCCGCCTTCCCGTTGCGCGACGGCCGCGCGCTGATCTTCTCGCGTGACCCGCACGCAACGGCGCACTCAATCGAGCAGCTCAGCCCGCACGACGGCGCGGCCTTTCTGAAGATGTGGGACGAATTCCAGCCGATGCTCGAGCAGTATCTCATCCCGATGACGTATCAACTCCCCCTGCCGCCCGTGGATCAGCTGGTCGAGATGGGCCAGACGGCGGTCGGTACCCGACTCGGCGAAATATCCGAGTTGAGCTTCGTCGAGATGCTCGATGAGTACGGCTTCCGCGACCCGCGCGTACGGCTGGCGTTGCTGTCGTTTCCCGGCATGTGGGGCCTACATCTCGATGCCCCGCTCGGCTACCTGTATCCGCTCTACTTGTGCCGCATGCTCTCGGCCGGACTCGTGAAAGGCGGCTCGCATCGGTTGTCGTCGGCCCTCTATCGATCGTTCCTGCGCAGCGGCGGCACGGTGCTCGATCAATCCGAAGTTACGCGCATCGTGATCGAGAACGGAGCCGCGGCCGGCGTCGATGTTGCCGGCGGCCAGCGCTTCGAGGCCAGGGCGATCGTCTCGACGCTGAACCCGGAGCAGACTTTCGTGCAGCTAGTGGGTGAGCCAGCGCTTCCGGAAGATCTGCTCGCTTCGGTACACACGTGGGAGTGGGAGGAGCGGACGATGTTTGGCCTCCACCTCGGCATCCGCGGCCGCATTGCCTTCAGGAGCAGCGAGCCGCGCGTGGGCGAGGCCATGATCGTCTTCTGCGGCCTCGAGACGGAGGAGGAGTTGCACGATCATCTGCGCCGCGTCGATGCCGGCGCCGAGCGCGAATGCCGCTGGCTCCACGTCACGCTACCGACTCACTTCGACGCCACCATGGCGCCGCCGGGCCATCAGGTGCTGCGCGCTGAAGCGGTGGTGAAGTACAGCCCGGCTTGGAAGAGCGAAGGCGATGCGTTCGGCGACAGTTGCCTCAAGCTGCTGCAGCAGTATGCGGACATCGGCGAGATCGTGCTGCGCCGGCATTACACTCCGCTCGACATCGAAGCGAAGCTGACCACGATGAAGCGCGGCTCGATCAAGCACGGCGCCTACGCGCCGTTGCAGATGGGCTCCCTGCGGCCCAACGACCTGTGCTCCCGCAGCGCGACACCGATCCCGGGCTTGTTCATCGGGGGCGCCTCGATGTATCCCGGCGGCATGATCCTCGGTGGCCCCGGCTTCTTGGCAGCCGCGGTTGTGGGCGAGTTCCTCGAAACCAGCGCCGACGGCGCCTCGTGAGCGAGGGCGCAGAGGCCACCTACAGGTGCCCCCGAGCACCGCATGCCTTCCAGATCTGGGCCGGCCTTCGTCAAGCGACGCGTCTCGGAGTTGACGTCGCCGCAGTGTACGAAGCCATGCCGAGCTACGCGGCACGGGCGTGGACGTGCTGGTACTCGAACCCGGCCCGACGGAATCTGAGTTCGCCGAGGTCGCGGGTGAAATCCGCGAAGTTGGTGTGCCGGCCGCGGACGTCGTTGCCTTGGCTCTCGATACGCTCGGGCAGCAACCGTCCGTCATGTTTGGCTGGTTCAACTGGCTGCGTGCCAATTCGCCCCGCGTTCCCTGGTCGCACTCGTCGCAGAGCAAGCGATTCTGCAGCAGACGCGGGCGCACATGCGCTGAAACGTCGTCATCCTTGGAGATCAGCGTCGCGGTATGAGCAATCAGCCAGCCCGCCGACGCCGGGCAGCTTCCGCAACGGCATCCTCTTCGTTATCGTCGCCAGCCACACCTGGATCCAGGAACTGCAGTTTCTCAAGGACGACATCCGCACACGACTCGACCAACGTTTGGGTGAAACCGACCCGCCGTTGCTGCGCGACATCTATGAAGCCGGCGGCCATGGGCCTCGGCCTGACAGTACACGGTACTGTCAGACTGGTGAGGATTTGCCCGGTCGGCTGCACGTTACGCACAGATTTGTCGCACACCCATTCCCGCCGGTGCGGGCATATCGGATTGACTTGAATCGCCGGTTCAGGCTCGTTGGTCGGATGCAGCGGCTGCTGTGGCGCCGAAGGTTCGCCATCGCGGTGACTCTCATCATGCTCGCGCGCGCTCGTTGCGCCGCCGGCGCGGCCGTGCCGGACTTCCTGTCGAACCCGCTGCCCGGGGCCACCGAGCCCCCGCAACCGTTGCTCCATCAGCTCGCGGAACAATGGCAGAGCCGCACCTTCGGCTACACGCCGCGCACACGTCATCGCAATCTCGACGGCACTCCGAAATACACCAACCGGCTCTTCCTCACGTCGAGTCCCTACTTGCTCCAGCATGCCCACAACCCAGTGAACTGGTACCCGTGGGGAGACGAGGCGTTCGAGACCGCCAAGCAGCTTGGCCGCCCGGTGTTATTGTCCGTCGGCTATTCCACCTGCCACTGGTGCCACGTGATGGAGGAGGAGTCGTTCGAGGACGAGGAGATCGCGCGGTTTCTCAACGAACACTACGTCGCCATCAAAGTCGATCGCGAGGAGCGGCCGGATGTCGACGGGATCTACATGAGCGCCGTCCAGACGCTGACCGGTAGCGGCGGCTGGCCGATGACCGTGTGGTTGACGCCGGAGCGCAAGCCGTTTTACGCCGGCACGTACTTCCCCGCGCGCGACGGCGATCGCGGGGCCCGGGTTGGCTTTCTCACGCTCTTGCAACAAATCGACCGCAGCTACCGCGAGCATCCCGACGTCGTCAGCGAGTCGGCGAGCGCGCTGGTGGAGCACATTCGTCGCAGCCTTGCCGCAACAGCGTCCGATGGCGGTCTGCCGAATGCGGACGTCCTGCACGCGGCGGCTCGGCAGTACGCAAGTCGGTTCGATCCGGAAAACGGCGGCGTGCGTGGGGCACCGAAATTCCCGAGCAGCTTGCCGATCCGTTTTCTGCTGCGCTACTCGCGTCATGCCGGCAACCAGCAGGCCCTCGCCATGGCGACGCAGACGCTGGCGCAGATGGCGGCCGGCGGCATCTACGATCAGATCGGCGGTGGCTTTCACCGCTACTCGACCGAT
This sequence comes from Deltaproteobacteria bacterium, assembly GCA_016210005.1. Lineage (NCBI taxonomy): Bacteria > Pseudomonadati > Myxococcota > Myxococcia > Deltaproteobacteria bacterium. The sequence goes on from JACQVA010000095.1 coordinate 10,580, forward strand.
GCCCGCTGGCTCGTGCCGCATTTCGAGAAGATGCTCTACGACAACGCCCTGCTGGCCGTCGCCTATCTGGAGGCATTCCAGGCAACCGGCCGAGAGGATTTCGCCGGCGTGACGCATCAAATCCTCCGCTACGTCGAGCGCGACATGACCGCGCCTGATGGGGCATTCTATTCAGCAACCGATGCCGACAGCCTGGCGCCGAACGGGCGCCGTGAGGAAGGATGGTTCTTCACCTGGACACCCGCCGAGATCGACGCCGCGCTCCGCAGCGAGCAGGCGAGTGCGGTGAAGACGTACTACGCGGTCACCGCGCGAGGGAATTTCGAGCAGCGCAACATCTTGCACACGCCGCGATCGCTGGCCGCGGTCGCCACCGAACTGAAGCTGCCGGAGCAAAAGGTTCGCGTGCTCGTCGGCGAAAGCCGAGAGCCGCTGTATCAAGTCCGAAATCGGCGGCCCGCTCCGCTGCGCGACGAGAAGATCCTCGCCGCGTGGAACGGGCTGATGATTTCAGCCTTTGCGCGCGCCGCGTTGGGCCTTGGCGACCGCCGCTATGCGGAGCGCGCGGCTCGGGCCGCCGATTTCGTGCTCACGCGCATGCGCAAAGACGGGCGACTGCTGCGTAGCTTCACGGACGGGCACGCGCGTCACAACGGATATCTCGAAGACTATGCATTCGTGATCGCCGGCTTGCTCGACCTTTACGAAGCGACGGGCGACGCGCGCTGGCTCGACGAGGCCGTAGTGCTCGATCGCGTGCTGGAACAGCACTTCGAGGACACGCGGGTCGGCGGGTTCTTCATGACCAGCAATGATCACGAGGCGCTCCTGGCGCGCGAGAAGCCCAGCTACGACGGAGCCGAGCCGTCGGGCAACTCGGTACAGGTTCTCAACCTCTTGCGCCTGCACGAGCTGACCACCAACGATCACTACCGCCGGCGCGCGGAGCGGGCGCTGAGCGCGTTCGGCGACACTCTCGCCCGGGCGCCCACCGCGTTGTCGGAAATGCTGCTGGCGGTCGACTACCAGCTCGATACGCCGAAGGAGATCGTCGTCGTCGTGCCGAGCACTCGTGGGCAAGCGGATCCGTTTCTCGTGCCGCTGCGCACGACCTTCCTGCCCAACCGCAGCCTCACGATCGTCGCCAGCGACGACGTGGCCACGCTGGCGAAGCGCGTACCGCTGGTCGAGGGCAAAATCGCCCGCGGCGGCAAGGCGACCGCGTACGTGTGCGAAAGGCGCGTGTGTGCGCTGCCGACGACCGATCCCGCAGTGTTTGCCAAACAGATCGCGAAGGTGACACCGCTCACGCCCACGGCAACGCCGTGAGGCTCAAAACACCAGCACCTTGTCCGCCTCCTGCGTCCAGGCCGTCAGCTCATCCATCGAGCTGCGGTGCGCTCCGCCGACTAACGATTCGGCCTTGATGCCGCGGGCGTCGATGCAGCTGCCGCACACCCCAATCGCTGCCCGCTTGCCGGCAAGGAACTTCAGCATGCGTTCGATGTTGTAGTAGCCGGCCGGCGTCGTCTGTCCGGCGAGCGCACAGCCAACGGCGTCGCCGATCATGAAGACCGACACGGTCGCGCCTTCGGCCTTTGCGAGCGAGCTCGCCAGCCGCAGGCCGTTGTAGCTTCGCTCGGTGCCGTATGGTGGGTCATTGAGAATCACCAGGTACTTCATCGTAGGCTCCTTTCCGGCACTTCGCGCCGTCACCATCCGAAGTGCAGCGACGGCCAGTCGTGCCGAATGCGCGCGAGGTAGTAGCGCTCAAAGGCCAGCTTGAGATAGTGCGCCCACTTGCCGCGCTTGTGCGTCACCTGGTTGCGCGGCGGTAGGAAGGGATCGGCGGCCAGGTAGAAGGCGGTATCGCCGGCGTCGGCGATGCAGGTGGCCGGCAGCGACAGTCCATCAACCTTCGCTCCGCCGGCGATGTCGGCGGCGATGTTGTGCGCCGCGGCTTGGGCCATCAACTCGCTCATCTGTCCGGTCTTCGGCACCGCAACCGGCACCGGGGTCGGCGCGGGCGGCGCAATCGCTACGGCCACGCCGGCGGCGTAGATATTGCCGAACTTGGCGCTGGCCAGATGCGGCGTGACGGATACAAACCCCTTCGGATTCGCCAAGCCCTCGACGCCGCGCACGAACGGGCTGCCGAGAAAGGCGGGGATCACCAGCGCGAAATCGAACGGCCGCTCGGCACCGTCCGCCAGAATCAACCGGCCGGGGCGGGCCTCGGCGATCTTCGCGTTTACGATGCACTCGATGTGACGATCGGCAAACTCGTCCTGCATCATGCGCGGCGCCATCCCGATGCCGCCAACGCCGAAGTGGCCGATGAACGGCTCGGGGGTGACGAAGGTCAAGCTGAATCGGGGCCGTTTGCGCGTGCGCTTGAGCGCGGTGTCGATCATCATCACGATCTCGTAAGCCGGACCGATACAGCTGGCGCCCGGCGCGGCGCCAATCGCGATGCGCCCGCTGTCGCCGGCCAAAACACGCGCCAGCGCGTCGCGGGCACGAACGGCCTCGCCGACGCTGAAGGTCGATTGCGTGTGTCCGGCGAGAGGCCCGACGCCCGGAACGGCCGCGTAGTCCAAGTCCGCGCCCGAGGCGATTACCAAGAAGTCGTACGGGAACTGCGCGGCGGCGGTCCGCACTTCGCCTTTGGCCGGATCCAACTCGCGCACCTCACCGTGAACGAACCGGATTCCGCGGCTCGTCAGTGGTTGATCGAGCGGAACTTGCAGCCGTGCAGGATCACGCCAGCCAAGAATCACCCACGGCAACGACGGAAGAAAGGTAAACTCCGGGTCCTTGGAGATCACAGTGATCTCCGCTCGGTCGCGCAGTAGCCGCCGCAGCGCGTAGGCCGCGTTGATGCCGCCGAAAGAGCCACCAACGATCACGATCCTGGTACGCATTGCACCGCCTCCTGACTTCATGGCATTCGCCTCAAGGGGAAGAAGCTCTCACCATCGAGGGCACCGAGAACACAGAGGGACCCAGGAGGAGCCTTTGTGACGCACCCACCCCGGCTTCGTGAGAATCAGGAGCCTTGATAAGGTCATTCGCTCGGTGCTTTCCTCTGTGGACTCTGCGCCTCTGTGGTTGGTATTCTCCGATCCAGGTCAGAAATCGAATCGGACGCGGGAGAATGCATTGTCGCTGCGCTCGAACTGGCCGAAGAAGGTAGTGTCGTGCTGGCCGCCGAACACGTTTGCGCCCACCGCGACGCTGAGTCGATCGGTCAGCTTGTACGACGCTTCGGGCTGCAGGAAGTAGTCCGCGTCGGTGGGGCTGTATGCCGCAAATGCCGACAGCCGCCATGTCTGGTAGTCGAGCAGCTGTGTCAACCGCATCGAAGCGACGCCGCGGAACTCGTCCTGCTGCGGGCTGCCCGCCGGCAACGCACGACGATAGGGGCCGTAGTCCATCATCAGCTCGCCGTAGGCCTGCACGCCGGCGACGAAGTCCTCCCACACCTCCCGCTGGTATCCGGCCAAGAAACGCCACTGCGAGTTGGGAACGGCCGGGTCGCTGCCGCGGCGATCATCGCGCGAGTCGTAGTAACCAACCTCCAGACTCACCACGCCGGCCAGCGCACTGCGCTGCGCACTCGCGCCGGCGACCACCAGCTCGGGAAACCAACGCGTGGCCGCAGTGGGGACGGCGGCGTTATCCACGCGCACGCTCGGGGTGCGCCAGAAACCGCGGTAGCCGTACAGCGAGACATCGAAGTCAGCGACCTGACGGTAGAGGCGCAGCGCCAGCTCGGTGTTCGACAGCCGGGACGCGGCCTCCACCTCCCGCTGATTCGGCACGCCCGAGAACGGATCGAAGAATGAGAAGCGTTCCGGCGCCGGCAATCGGTCGGCGGTGAAGAAGAACGGAGCGGCCACCAGTTCCGCGTTCACGAGGTCGGAGGAATAGCGCGTCTGCGCGCCGTCGACGCCGAGCTTCAGGTACTCCATGGGCCGCCCGGAAAAGAACGACTCCCAATCTTTCGGGAACGTGTCGTTGATGAAGAACAGATCGCCGACGCCCCAGGTGATGATCTGGCGGCCGAGGCGAACGTCGAACGGTCCGCTGGTGTAGCCGGCGTAGGCTTCGCGGAGGTCGTCATCGACGCGATTGGCGACGGCGTCGTGAAACAGATCGACCTTAACCAGCGCGCGCATCGCACCCGACTCGCTGGCCCCGCTTAAGTCGAGCCGCACGCGCTCCTCCCCGAGGACGAAGTCGTCGCCGCCCCGCAGCGGAGGCGCGCCGGTCGTACGGCCCGAGATCGCGCCGAGTAGAAAGCCGTGTACCTCGATGGGGCACTCGCTCGCCCCGGCGGCGCGGGCCGCACCAAGCGCCAGCACGATCGACAGCAGGCGGCAGGCGGCGGCATTCATTCGATCCATTTTCGCGGCGGGCTTTGCAGGGCGCGCTCAGCGAAGACCTCGTCGTCCAACCCCACATCGTAGGCGACGCTTTCGAAGCGCACCTCCGTGCGGTGGCCGCTCTTGACGTTCCTCATGGTCCGCTTGACGACGGTCGGGATCGTCTTGCCCTCGCCCGCCGCAACGTTTTCGATCGCATCGGCGGTGAAGCGGCGGGCCAATTCGTTCTGAGCGTCGTAATATTCCTCCTGCCGCGGCAAGAAAGTTGCCTGGTCGATCCATGCTCGCTTCTTCGTGTACTCCGCGCCTGACTTGGGGATGCTCTCGATGACGTAGCAGTCCGCCTCGCCGAGCTTCTCTTCGTGTAACAGCGTGTGTGCATCGGCGGACAGGTCGCGGCCGGAGATGTCTTCGTAGGTGAAGTCGGAGCCGACGAAGCTCGACCGGCTATCGCTGGCTGCGACCCGCCGCACCGCGTTCAGCGCCGGGATGAAGATCCAGCGGTCGTCGTCCTTCTCCGGATACTTCCAGACCAGAAAGGCCGTGCGGCGCACGTCGCCGGGCTGGTGGAAGTACAGGAAGTATTTCTGATTGCGGCTGGTGGAGTCGTTCTTGCGCAGCATGGCCAGCACGCGCGTCCGCTTCTTGCCCTCGCCCGCGATCAGCTCCATCGTCACCTTGGCCTTCATGTCGCTGCCCGGGTAGTAGAAGGCTTGCTGTGATTTCTCGACGATGTCGGTTGCCGTCGGCTGAGCCTGTGCGACGGCGGGCATAACAGCAAGAAGGAAACCGACGAAGCCAAGCCTGCTCATGTGTGTCCTCCCTTGAACAGCACCGGCCGCAGCAGCTGAATGAGGCCGGGCAGATAGACCACGCTGGTCAGCGCCGAGAGCAGCATGATCGCCGCCATCAAGACACCAACGGTGATGTACGGTGTTAGGTCGGCGAAGACCATGACCGCAAATCCGAGGGCGAACAGCAACGCGTTGAGAAATATCCCGCGCCCCGGGCGTGCCACGGTCCACACGAGCGCGGCGTGGAGGTCGCCGCATTCGCGGTAACGCTGCTGGAAGCGCGCGACAAAGTGGATGGCGAAATCAACTGCCAGCCCGAGCGACAGCGTCGACAGCACGGCGACAGGCATGTCGAAGTCCTTGCCCGCCAGGCCGACCACGCCGTAGATGACGGCGATGGTGAACAGCAGCGGGAGAAAGGAGAGCGCGCCCCACCAGAGCGAGCGCGTCTGCGCCACCAGGAGCAGCAAGACGAGCACCAGGCCCGCCATGAAGCTCTCGATCATGCCCCACAGCACCTCGTTGCTCCACACCAGGTTGAAGTACGCGATGCCGGCGGGATGAACCGTCGCGCCGCCGGGCAAGGGATGCGCAGACAGGTAGGCTTCGGTCCGCCGCAGCACGTCAGCCATCACCCCGGCATCCCAACTCTTGAGCTGCACGAAAACGTTGGCCTGCTGAAACGGGTAGTCGACGACGTTATCCATGTCGCTCGGCTTGGCGGCGGTGCTCAACAGGAAGAGATACTGTCCGATCTCCTCTGCTGAGTCAGGAATCCGCTCGAACGCCCGAGTGTCATCGTGCAGGACGCGGTTGATGCGGGTGACGTAGTCGGCTACCGAGAACGTCTTGCCGACGCGCGGGTCGCGCTCCACTTCGCGCTGCAGCGCCGCGATGGCGCGCAGCATCGCCGGGTCTTTCATCGCGTCTTCGCCGGCGCCGCGCACGACGAGGTAGGCAGTGGAGGTACCGCCGAGGCGCGCGCTTAGTATGCGGTCCGCGGTTCGCACCTCACTGTCGGCTTTGAACCAGTGCACCATGTTGTTGTTCACGTGGATGCGGAAAAGGCCGGCAACCGCGACGGCAAGGACGGCCGCGCCGGCAATGGCGATGGCGCCGGCCCGGCGCACACAGAGTTCCCCGAGCCGTGACAAGCGTGCCGGCACAGCCGAGCGCCCGGCGCCCAGCGCAACGTTCGGGACGCGATCCTCCCGCAGCAGCATCAAGATCGCCGGCACCAAGGTGAAGCTCATCAGCAAGATCACCAGCGTCCCAAAACCGACGAACAGCCCGAAGATCCGCACCGGGATGATGCTCGCGGTGGCCAGCGATGCGAAGCCCACGGCGGTGGTGACGTCGGAGTAGAACACCGGGCCGCCGACGCTGGCGATGGTATCGCGCACCGCGCGCGGCTTGTCGCGGACCTCGCTGAAGCGGAATGCGAACTCGTTGAAGATGTGCACGCTGTCCGTCGCGATCGCCATCAGGAAGACCGGGCTCATCGAGCTCATGATGTGGACGGGAAAGCCCAGGCCGATGAGCAGGCCCATGCACCAGATGATGCTGACCATGGCCACGGCCATGTTCGCCACCACGAGCGGAACGCTGCGGAACATGAGCCACAGCGCGACGCACATCACCATGCCGGCGATCGGCGAGAACAGGCCCATCTGGCGGAACATCTCGGCGCCGAACGTGTCGCGGGCGACGGGATCGCCGGCTAAGAGGAACCGGTCGTCCCCGCCATCGTGTGGCAGCAGCCGCCGGATGGCGTCGGCGATCGCTTTGCCGTCGGCGGTCGGCTCGATCGGCACATAGATCACGGTGGCGGTCGCATCCGGCGAGACGATGCGATTGATGAACAACGGGTTGCCGAGCAAGGCTACCCGAAAGGCGTCGAGCTCGGCCTCCGTCTCGGGTACGCGGTCGAGCACCGGCCGCGCGACGAGGTCGCCGCCGCGGGCCGTGATGTTGTCGATGGTGGCAAAGCTGACGACGTCGCGCGCGATAACGCCCGGCAGCTTCTGGATCTCGCGCGTCAGCGCCGCGATGCGCGCCAGCGTCTGTCGATTGATGATCCCGCGCTCGTTGACGATGCCGAGCGCGATCACATCGGCGTGCAGCGCGAACTCCTTCTCGACCTGATCGTTGTACTGCCGCACGGGCGAGGTCGCCGGCAGCATGTGCTTCGGATCGGTGTCGATGGTGATCTTCGGGAACTGGGCTGCGAACGCCAGCGTGACGACCGCCGTCAACGCGATCACGGCGCGGGGATGAGCGGCGGACCGCTCTGTCACGCGCCTGAGTACTGCTTCAAGCATGATCGCTCTGCGGGGGCCTTACCGCCGCTTCGGCCGGCGCTGGAATTCCAACTCCTGCGCCAGTCGCTCGTGCTGCTTCATCTGCTCGTAGAGAATCTCGCGGATCAGGTCGAAGGCCTGGAGCATTTTCGGATTCGCGAGGCGATAGAATACCTGATTGCCCTGCTTGCGCGACGCCAGCACACGGCGCTGCTTCATCATCAAGAGGTGAGGCGACACCGTGCCAAGGGCGAGCCCGAGCTGCTCGGCGATAGCCGCCACGGTCATCTCGCTCTCGCGCAGCACGTTCAGGATCATCAGCCGGGTGGCGTTGGAGAGCACCTTGCACATCTCGGCGTGGTGCTCGTACAGGGCGCGGGCGGCGTCGCGCTTGGGGGGAATCGCTCGTGCGGGCATGGTCAGAGTCCCATCCTCTCGTAATCTACATATCCATAGAATATCTTTCAGCCGCTCTGTCAATCGCCTGGCCGCGGCGGCGTCTAGGGCCACGTAGCGCCCCCGGGCGTTACCTAACGGGCGATTCCCCGGAATTCGCCACTCTGGTGACACGCGGGTTGCGGCTGCCGGCCGGCTGTGCGAGACAACTGCCGGGGGCCGAAGTGGTATGGCAGGTGCACCATTCGCCGCCGTTGGTACAATGCGGAAGCGATTTTCGCTACTGAGAGAGATGTACACGACGCGATCCCGCGGCCAGACGCCGCCACTTGGACACGATCCGGCAGCGTCGCTGCGCCTGCTCACCACCGTGTTGGGGACGGTCTTTGTCGCGGAGGCGGCCGTTATGGTGCTGCTGTGGGTGCTGCTGCCACCGGTGCCGGAGTGGGCTCGCACGGTACTCGACGCCAGCCTGCTAACCCTGGTGAGCGCCCCGATTCTGTGGCGGGTCATCATCCGCCCATTGCGGTTGCTGGCGGCGACGGAACGGGGGCGAGCCGAGGCCGTGCTGGCGGCGGCCGCCGACGGCATCATTATCACCGACGAGAAGGGGCTGATCGAGTCGTTCAATCCTGCCGCCGAGCGGTTGTTCGGCTACCCGGCCCACGAGGTGCTCGGATACAACGTGAACCTCCTCATCCCCTCGCCGCACAAAGAGGCCCACGACGGCTACATCGCGAAGTACCTTCACAGCGGCGAGCGGCGCGGCGTCTGCCTGCGCCGTGAGGTCATCGGGCAGCGCCAAGACGGCACTTTGGTTGCGCTGGAGCTGAGTGTCAGCGACAGCCGTTCGGGCGACCGCTGCTTGTTCACCGCCATCGCCCGCGACATCGCCGAGCGCAAGCATACCGAGGAAGTGCTGCGGGAGAGCGAAGAGCGCTACCGCATGCTGGCCGAGAACAACTACGACCTCGTCTGCCAGATTGACGTGGCTGGCCGCTATCTGTGGGTGAATAACAACTACACTACGATGCTGGGATACCAGCCGGACGAGCTGCTTGGCCGTAACGCCCTGGAGTTCATCAACCCTGACGATCTCCCAGCGGTGCTGGCCGAAGCCCAGAAGCCGGTGGCCAGGTGGGAATACCGCTTTCGGCACCGGGACGGCTCGTGGCACTGGATGGAAAGCGTGGGCAAGCCGTACCGCAGCGCCGTGGGGCAGGATGCGGCGGTGATAATCTCGCGCGACGTCAGCGAGCGCAAACGGACGGAGGACGTGCTGCGGTCAAGCGAGGAGCACTTCCGCTCACTGGTGGAAAACACGCGCGACCTGATTGTGATCCTGAACCGCGACGGCACCCCGCGCTATCACAGTCCCTCGATCGAACGCGTTCTCGGATACAAGCCGGACGAACTCAACGCCCAGAACACCTTCGAGTGGGTTCACCCCGATGATCGCGCGAAGGTGGTGGACCTCTTTGCGCGCGGCATCCAAACTCCCGGAACCACCGCGTCCGTCGAGTACCGCTTCCGCCACAAGGACGGCTCGTGGCGCGTCCTGGAGGCCATCGGCACGAATCTCATTGATCACCCGGTCGTTGCCGGCGTTGTCTTCAACTCCCGCGACATCACCGAGCGCCGGCAGATGGAGGCCGAGCTGGAGCAGGCCAAGGAGGCGGCCGAGGCGGCGACGCGCGCCAAGAGCGAGTTTCTCGCCAACATGAGCCACGAAATCCGCACGCCCCTGAACGGCGTCATCGGCATGACCGAGCTTGCGCTCGATACTCCGCTGTCCCCCGAGCAACGGGAATACCTCGAAATGGCCAAGTCGTCAGCCGACACCTTGATGACCGTGATCAATGACATCTTGGACTTCTCCAAGATCGAGGCCGGCAAGCTCGACTTGGAGCAGGTCGGCTTCGGCTTGCGTGCCTACCTCGGCAGAACGCTGAAGATGCTCGCCGTGCGGGCGCAGCAGAAGGGGCTAGGGCTGGGCTGCCAAGTTGCCCTCGGGGTGCCGGACGATCTTGTGGGTGATCCTGGCCGTCTCGGCCAGATCGTCTTCAACCTGGTCGGCAACGCCATCAAGTTCACCGAACGCGGTGAGATTGCCGTTCGGGTCGAGGAGGAGGGGCGGACTGACACAGCCGTCTGCCTGCACTTCACCGTAAGCGATACTGGCGTCGGCATTCCTGCCGACAAACAAGGAGTGATCTTCAAGGCCTTTGAGCAAGGTGACGGCTCGATGGCCCGCAGGTACGGCGGCACCGGGCTGGGCTTGGCCATTTGCTCGAATCTCGTCCGTTTGATGGGGGGGCGCCTCTGGGTCGAGAGCGAGGCCGGTCGCGGCAGCGCCTTCCACTTTACCGCGAGCTTTGGGGTGCAGCCGGCGGCGGCGCGCGCTCCCGCTGCGGCTGTTTGCGGCCTACCACCCGCGACCCGCCAACGCACGCGCCCGCTGCATGTTCTGCTGGCCGAAGACAACGTCGTGAATCAGCGGCTGGTGTCGCGCCTGCTGGAGAAGCGCGGCCACACCGTCACCGTAGCCGGCAATGGCCGCGAGGCACTGGCTTTGTCGGAGCAGATCTCTTTCGACCTCGTCCTAATGGATGTGCAGATGCCCGAGATGGACGGCTGCGAAGCCACCGCCGCGATCCGCCGCCGCGAGCAGTCCGACGATCGGCAATCCGAAATCCGCAATCGCGCCGCTTGCCCATTGTTGCCATGACCGCCCATGCCCTGAAGGGGGATGAAGAGCGCTGCCTGCAAGCAGGCATGGACGGCTACATCTCCAAGCCCATTCAGCCCGTTAAGCTGATCGAGCTGATCGAACGCCTGGTGCCGGAGCCGGCCGCCGCTCCCGCCGCCGAAGAGGCGCTCGCCAGCTGACCAGGTCCGCGTCACGCACTTCCCGCCTCGCCCCTCGCCGCTTCGGAGATCGCAGACTCAGCGTTCACAGCCCGATTGCCTGCAGTCCCTCCTGCCAGGGAAGGACCTCGACACCCTCGATCCGGCGGCGCTCCGTGCCGAGATAGAGTACCAAGGAGTGGTGTTTCTTACCCAAGAAATCGGCAAACGAGTGCAATCCTCGCAGGTCGGTCTTGCTCACCTGCCGCGAGGCTTTCAGCTCGATGGCCCAGACCTCGCGCTCGGTCTCGACGATGAAGTCGACCTCGGCGCCGTGCTCCGTCCGATACGATGCGATCCGCCGATCACGGTCGGCGGCGGCTGCCCCGGCGGCGAGTTGGGAGAAGAACAGCTGCTCGAACAGCAACCCGATGCGATCGCTCGACACCTCGAAGCTACCCAGCAGTCCGTTGCGCACGCCGACATCGAAGAAGTAGAACTTCGGGTGTTGAACGAGCCTCCGCGTGGCGCTCTTGGTGAACGGTTCGGTGCGACTGACAATCAACGTATCCTCCAGAACCTCGAAATACCGTACGGCGGATTGCCGTGCCACCTGCGCCGCTGCGCCGAGCTTCGCCAGGTCCAGATGGTGGCCGGCCCAGTCCGCGGCGATGCTGAGAAAGCGCGCAAAGCCTTCGAGGTTTCGGCTCAGGCTCTCTGCCTGCACCTCTTCCTTCAGGTAGGTCGCGGCGTATGAGCGCAGGGTCTTGCGTCGCACATCGCCGTCGCTCTCGGTCAGGATGCCGGGCAGCGTCCCGGTAGCCAGCGCCTGGATCGTGTCCAGTTGGTAATCCATCTCGCCGGCCGTGATGGGCCCGAGATGGTAGGTATGGATGCGGCCGGGAAGCAGATTGGCCTGACCGCGGCGCAGCTTGCGGGCACTCGATCCGGTCAGCAGGAAGCGGTACGGGCAGCGCGGTCGGTCCAGCAGTACCTGCACGGTGTTCAGCAGGCTCGGCAGGCGCTGGACTTCATCGATGAACACCGACCTGCGTTGCGCGCCGGCGGGCAATGCGGCCAGCCGTTCCTCGAGCTCGCGCGGGTTGCGCGCAAATTCGAGGTAGGTCGGCTCGTGGAACAGGTTGATGGTCAGGTCCGGTTCGAGCTGCGCTACCAGGGTCGACTTCCCCGTTTGTCGGGGACCGAGGAGTAGGAGGCTTTTCGCCGATTGTTGCAGGGTGGGCGCCAGCCGTCGTGCAATCATGCGGGCAGATTACCGCGTAAAATGCCCGCATGCTAGCGCTCGTAACGGTCGAGGCCATCAAGGTTGGGGCTACCCCTCCGAGCTCAGGATTGCGCGCGCGATGGTCAGGATCTGCATCTCGGTGGTACCGCCGCCGAGCTCGATCAGCTTGGCGTCACGCGCCAGACGTTCGACCACGTACTCCTCCATGTAACCGTTGCCGGCAAGAATGTGGATGGCTTCGAAGGCCACAAAGGTGCCCATCTCGGCGCAATAGAGCTTGCCGGCACAGACATCGGCGACCGACTCTTTGAGCGCGCGGCCGGCGATGTAATCGGCGTAAACGATGCGGCGGCAGTTGCACACGGCCACGTACATGCGTGCCAATCGGTTCTGCACCAGCTGGTAGTTGGCGATCGGCTGGCCGAACTGGACGCGCTGCCTGGCGTAGTCGCGCGCAATCTCGAAACAACGCTCGGCAATGGCGTACGAGAGCACGGACAAGCCGCCACGCTCGACCGCCAGGCTGGCTTTGACGTGATCACGCTGGCGCACGCCGCTGCCGAGCAACTGAGCGGCGGGAACACTCACGTCGTCGAGAAAAACCTCGCCGGTCGGCGAGCCGCGCATACCCATCTTCTTCATCGCCGGTCCGGTCGACAACCCGGCGCTGCCTCGCTCGACGATGAAGGGTTGGATCGAACCGTCGAGATCCCCACCCTGGACCCGAGCGTAGACCAGGAAGACGTCGGCGTATGGGGCGTTGGTGATGAAGGTCTTGCTGCCGTTCAGCCGGTAAGCGTCGCCGGCGCGCGCCGCGGTGGTCTTCATCCCGCGCAGCGCGTCGCTGCCGGCGCCCGGCTCGGTGAGGCACCAGGCGCCCACGCGCTCGGCGCGCAGCACCGGCAACGCGAAACGCTCGATCTGCTCCGGTGTGCCTTTGCCCAGCACGTTGGCGCCGAAGAGGCCGACGCTGGCGCCGTAGCTGAGCGCGAACGAGGGGCTGACGCGCGCCATCTCGACGGTGAAAGCGGTGCGCGCGTAGCGGGCCGCGTTGGCCTCCAGCCCGCCGCCGCCAAGCCGCGTCCTCTCGGGACCGCCTCCGGCGGCGCCGGCCTGCGCCAGCACGGCGTCGAGGCCGAGGGCTTTGTGCATGTCGCGCATCAAGCCGTAGGGAAGCAGCTCGCCCGCCTCCATGCGCTGGACGTGGGGCTCGATCTCGCGGGTGAAATAGCCGCGAAACATGTCGCGCAACATGCGCTCGGTCTCGGTCAACTCCAATTCCATAGTTCTCCTCGATGGTGCCTCGGCCACGATCGTCGCACAGCCGGTCCATAGAGGGCGATGGCGTCGAGATCACCGGAGTAGGTCCACCAGAGATTAGGTCTGTCGAGCCTCCGTCGTAACCGCGGATGCGCGCTATTACGGCGCGGACACAGGGCCTGTCAAGGATCGCGTGAGCCCGTCGAAGGCCGGTTCGTTACCCACCCTGTCGCCGGCAGGCGCGTCCTCCTCCTACCGCCCACTGCAAGGCCTAGTTTTCTCCTTGCAATAGGGTGCCGCGAGTGGCTTGTCGTTAGGCATGGCACGCCTTCTCGCCCTAATGCGGCGATCATCGCTGTTGATTGTGGCGCTCCTGCCTGTGCCGAGTGCGGCTTCTGCCGATCACCGATATCTCGCGTACGTGGTAAACGGTGAGGATCGGAGCGTTGCAGTCATCGACACCCACGAGCGGGCGGTTGCGGACAAGATCCGGACGCTGGGCTGGCCCGGGGACATTGCGATCACGCCGGACGGGCGTAGGGCCTACGCCCTGTGCTGGCGAGAGATAGACGTGATCGACCTGGTCACCCTTACCATCGTGGCAACAATCCCGCTGTGGGGCGAAGACCCTCCGAGTCGGCGCATCGTCATGTCCCCGACGGGCATGTTCGCCTACGTGCTCGGGTCGAACGAGTTCCCTCACTCGCTCCTGATCGTCAACACCAGCACGGATAGCGTGGCGGGATCCTTTCGCGTCCCACTTCAGGGACCGGACGACGAGGTCCTCGATGTCGTGTTCAGCGCGGATGGTACCACCGCCTATGTCGGCGCTGAGGTGGAGAACGAGAGCAATGGCGATACGGGCATGGTGTTTTTCGTCGACACCACCTCGCGCGCGGTCGCGGGAGTCGTTTCCCTTACGCACGCCGCTGACAAGCTGGCCATTAGCGTAGATGGGCGGTGGCTGTATGCTACCGGTCACGGCGGCCTCAGCGCGGTCAACCTCACGCAACAAGTGGTGGCTGCCACCGTCCCGCTCGACGGTTTCGTCGGCGGCTTGGCAGTGAACCCAGTTCGCTCGTCCGCGTATGTCATGTCGTACACGTATGACACCGAATCGGGCTCGACTAGCTCGGTGTCGGCAGTCGACCTCGGCAGTGGCCGGGTGACGCGGAGTCGCGTGTTGGCGGCGCCGGGTAGGGGCGTCGCGGTGCTCCCCGACGGTAGCGCCGTCTACGTAATCTTGGAGAGCCCGGTCAACGAGGTGGTGATCCTCGATTCGATCACGCTGGAGACGATTGACGCGGTTCCGGTGGGCTACGAGCCCCGCACCGTGCTTATCGCCCCCGACCCGGGGCCGCCGCCGATGCCCAGCGTCACGCCGCGGCCGCCGCCTAGCCCGCGGCCCGACGGGCGCTATCAGGCATATGTTGCGAGCCGCACGGAGACCTTGTCGGTGCTGGAGATGAACCGCGCGGGGGCGGCGAGTACCATTCCACTTGGCGGGCTCGGAGTCCGCGACGTGGCGGTCACGGCCGATGGCACCGTGGCATACGTTGCCTCGTGGGCGAGCATCCTGGTTGTCGAGATCGCAACGGGCGAGGTCATCAGGGTCATTCCACTCCCGTACACATATCCCGACACGCCGCCTCAGCTTCACCGCATTGCGCTCGCTCCAGATGGCACTGTGGCGTGTGTCGGCACGAGCGCAGGATACGTCGGCTTCATTGACCTCGCCCGCGGCGAGTTCCTCGGCTACGTCCCCGATCGCGCAGTGGACGGCAACCTCCTTAGTACCGCAATTCGTAAATACGATGACGTATTATCTGTGGGAATTCCCCGGGTGCCGTGCTACCGTCTCCGCCAGCGGTGGAGGCGGTGCGGATGCCCAGAAAGAGCCCATTCGATGTCGAATTGACCGAAGATGAACAAG
>JACQVA010000096.1 GCA_016210005.1 Deltaproteobacteria bacterium
CTACGAAGCGCACGGCTGCGCAGAGACCGCAATCGTGCGGGAGAAGCAGCTGAAGAAGTGGCGCCGCGCCTGGAAGATGACAAGTTGCGTCCCTTTCGGCCATGGGCTCCGTCGGCCTGACAGTACACAGTACTGTCAGACTGGTGAGGATTTGCCCGGTCGGCTGCACGTTACCCACCGATTTGTCGCACACCCGTTGCTTGACGAGGGCTCGGCATTTATGAGCAGGAAGCAGTATGGCGCGGGCAGGAGTCAGACGCTGGGCGAGCGAGCCGTTGCTGCACTTCTTCGTACTCGGAGTTGTGGTGCTGGGAGGCTATCGGTGGATCGCACCAACGCAGCTCTCTAACCGAATCGAGCTGTCGCCGGCGGTGATCAACGGCCTGCGCCAGGATCACGTGCGCCGCGCCGGAGCGCTGCCGACCGCGGAGGAAGAGGCGGCAATGGTCGAGCGCTTCGTCGACCAGGAAGTGCTCTACCGCGAGGCGCTCGCGCTCGGGCTCGATCGCGGCGACATCATCGTGCGCCGCCGCCTGGTGCAGAAGATGGAATTTCTCACCGAGGACCTCGAACCAGTCGCCGAGCCCACCGAGGCCGAGCTGCAGGCGTACATGGATACGCACGCCGAGCGCTACCACGTACCGGCGCGGGTGTCGCTGGAGCAGGTCTTCGCCAGCAGCGAGCGCTCAGGCGATCGAACGGCCGCCACCGCCCAGCAGCTGCGCGCGCAACTCCTTGGCGGTGCCGAGCCGGCGGCTCTCGGTGATCCATTTGTGCGCGGGCGGGCGTTCACACTCCTGACCGAGCGCGACCTGGCGGCCATCTTCGGCACGGTCTTCGCCCGGCAGGTCATGGACCTCGCCGTAGGCACGTGGTCGGAGCCGCTCGCTTCGAGTTACGGCCTGCACCTGGTGCGCGTCAGCCAGCACCAACCCGGCTTCCTACCGGCACTCGGCGCCAGCCGCGAGCAAGTCCGGCGCGACTGGCTCGAGGCACGGCGGGCAGCGGTCAACCGGGCCGCCCTCGATCGGCTACGCCGGCGCTACGACATCCATATCGCCGGCGCGGGCAGCGCCGCGCCAGCGGCACTGGCACTCGCACGATGAAGCGCACTGCAAGAAGCGGCGTTGCCATCTGGGCCATAGCTGCGCTTGTTCCCGTGCTGGCCTCGGCCCACTCCTTCGAGCCCGCGCTGCTTGAGCTGCGCGAACAAGCCGCCGGCGTTTTCGACTTGGTCTGGAAAACTCCCCGGGTGTGGACCGACGCCAGCCAAGCACTCAGCCCGCAGCTGCCGGGCGTCTGCCGGCCGCTCGACCGGCCGCAGGCTGAGCCGATCGAAACCGTGACCTTCGCGCGCGTCGATTGTGGTCCAACCCGGCTCGGCGGCCAGTCGCTGGCGGTGAGCGGGCTCGCCAACAGCCCCTTCCACGTCATCGTTCGGATCACTTGGAGTGATGGCACGAGCGTGCACGGGGTGCTGCAGAGTGGGGCGGAGAGCTTCGCGGTGCGCGCTAGCGCAGGTGGGCAACATGGAGGCGGGGCCGGCGCCGGCAGGGTGTTGGCGAGCTATCTGCGGCTGGGCGGCGAGCACATCCTGCTGGGCTTTGATCACCTGCTTTTTGTGTTCGGCTTGCTGCTGCTGGTCAATGGGGCCAGGGCGTTGGTCAAGACGGTCACCGCCTTCACCCTCGCGCACAGCGTGACGCTGGCGCTGTCGGCGCTGCAGTTGGTGCAGTTGCCGGCACCGCCGGTGGAGGTTTTGATTGCCGCGAGCATCGTCCTGCTGGCGCGGGAGCTGGTGCGCGACCCCGCGGCTCGGCCGACGCTGGCGCGCCGGTGTCCGTGGCTGATCGCCTTCGTCTTTGGCCTGCTTCATGGCTTCGGCTTTGCCGGCGCCTTGTTGGAGCTCGGGTTACCGCCGGCGCATGTGCCGCTGGCGTTGCTGGCGTTCAATCTCGGGGTGGAGGTTGGGCAGCTACTGTTCGTCGCGGCGCTGCTGGCAGTGCTGCCGCTGCTGCGGCGCATACCGGAGCGGGCCGCTTGGCAGCGGGCGCCGGCGTATGCAATCGGCGCCGTGGCTGCCGCCTTGGCATTGGAGCGAATCGCCCGTTTGTGGCCGCCGGTAATGTAAGGCCGTGGGGTCGGTTAGTTAACAGGTCAGAGGAAGGGGAAGGACATGCGGTTTGTACGTGGGGCAATGGTGTTGGGGCTAGTGGTTGCGGCCGGCTGCGGCGGGACGGTACCGCGCGAAGCGCCGCCGGAGATTGACCAGCGCGAGCCGTGCGCGCAGAGCAGTCCCTTGCGCAACGCCTACTTCGGCGATCTGCACGTGCACACCACCTACTCCTTCGACGCCCACGCCTTCGAGCTGCGCGTCAGTCCGGAGCAGTCGTATCAATTCGCCAAGGGCGATCCGGTGGCGTTGCCGCCGCTCGACGCCGCCGGCAACGGCACGCGCAGCGTGCGGCTGGAGCGCCCGCTCGACTTCGCTGCCGTCACCGATCACTCGGAGTTTCTCGGTGAAGTCGAAGCCTGCATCACGCCCGGCTCGGCGGCCTACGACACCCAGACCTGCCAGAACTATCGCGGCGATGCCATCGAGGGCACGCGCACTTTCGGTCTATTGCTGACCCAGAAGCCGCAGCGCTTCCCCAACATCTGCGGCGCCGACGGGCAGGTTTGCCATGAACTCGCCGGACAGGTGTGGCGGCGGATCCAAGCTGCCGCCGAGGCGGCCTACGACCGCACCAGCCGCTGCGGCTTCACCTCGTTTGTGGCTTACGAGTACTCGGCCGCAACCGGTATCAGCACTCGGCACCGTAACGTGATCTTTCGCAACCAGCGGGTGCCCTTCCCGATCTCCTACATGGAGCAGCCCAAGGCGCAGGGACTATGGCGCGAGCTGCAAACCAATTGCCTTGATGCTGGCACGGGTTGTGACGTGCTGGCCATACCGCACAATTCCAACGAGAGCAACGGCCACATGTTCTTGGTCGAGTACCCCGGTGCCGCCACAGTCGAGGAGGAGCGCACGGCGGCGGAGTTCCGCGCCGCGATCGAGCCGCTGGTCGAGGTCTACCAACACAAGGGCGACTCGGAATGCAGCCGCGAGCTGTCGGGGATAACCGGCGCCCCCGACGAATTGTGCGCCTTCGAGAAGACCAAAGCGGTGGCCGAGTTCGGCGACTGCGGCGAGCAGCCGGGAAGCTTCGGCGGCGCAGTCACCGGCTGTGTGCATCGGCTTGATTTCGTGCGCAACGTGCTGCTCGCCGGCTTGCAGGAGCACGTCCGGCTCGGCGTCAATCCCTACCAGCTCGGTTTCATCGCCAGCACCGACACGCACAACGGCACCCCCGGCGACGTCGAGGAGAACAGCTTCGCCGGACATCGCGGCACCGACGACGACACGCCCGAGAAGCAACTGGGCGACGGCCTGCTCACGCGCGGCGGCAAGATCTTCAGCCCGGGCGGCTTGGCGGCGGTGTGGGCGGAAGAGAACTCGCGCGCGGCGATCTTCGAAGCGCTGCGGCGCCGCGAAGTCTTCGGCACCAGCGGGCCGCGCATCAGCGCGCGCTTTTTCGGCGGGTGGGGCCTGCCGGCTGACCTCTGCGACGATGCCGAGCTGGTCAAGCGGGCATACGAACTCGGCGTCACCATGGGCGCGACGCTGCCGGCCCGCCCGCCCGCTGGGGCTGCGCCCAGCTTCGTGGTGGCGGCGCTGGGCGACCCGGGTATCGGCTCGCAGCCCGGCACCGCGCTGCAACGGATTCAGATCGTCAAGGGCTGGCTCGCCGGCGGTCAGGCGCACGAGCAGGTGTTCGAGGTCGCCGGTGATGCGAACAACGGCGCCAGCGTTGACGAGGCGACCTGCACCCCCTCTGGCAGCGGCGCCCAGTCGCTCTGTAGCGTGTGGACCGATCCCGGCTTCGACCCGAGCCAGCACGCCTTCTACTACGCGCGGGTGCTAGAGAACCCCAGCTGTCGCTGGAGCACTTTCATCTGCAACCGCCTGCCGCCCGTAGAGCGGCCACCGGCGTGTACCGACCCGGCGATTCCCAAGACCATTCAAGAGCGCGCCTGGACGTCGCCGATCTGGTACCAGCCGCGGCAGGGGTAGTTGGGGGCGGCGCGCGCCGGCGCTGTTGGACCGGCGCAGCGCGATCTGCTAGCCGAAGAGTCATGCGGGCTTGCGCTGCGCTATCGGCCCTGTGCCTCGCGCTCACCGCCTGTGCGGCCCAGGCCCAGCTTTCGTTTCAGACCCGCACCGACTATCCCGCCGGTCCCGGCCCGGTGGCGCTGGCGGTGGCCCGCTTCAACAACGATGACGCGGCGGACCTGCTGTTGGCTGGTGACGAAGGCATCTCGGTACTGCTAGGCCGGCGTGGCGGCTTTTCAGCTCCGCACAGAATTCGCTCCCGCCGTTACCTGAAGGCCCTCGCGGTTGCCGACTTCGACGGTGACGGTGCCCTCGAGCTGGTCTACCCCAACTCGCAAGACGACGCCGTTACCGTTGCCAGCAGTGACCGTGCCGGTGGCTTGGCATCCGGCGGCCGCACGGTTGCGACCGGGCCGCGCCCGCGCGCCCTGCTGGCGGCCCCGCTGAATCAGGATGACGCGATCGATCTCTTGGTCGCGCACGACACCGGCATCAGCGTGCTACTGAGCAATGGCCAAGGCAGCTTCACCGCGGCACCGACCCTCGAGGTCCGCTACGCCGCTGCCGTGGCCAGCGGCGACTTCGCCGGCAGCGGCCGCCTCGATCTGGCGATCCCCGACGAAAGCAGCGGTACGATCACCCTGTTGCGCGGCGACGGCAAAGGCGGCTTTCAGGCGGGTGATACGCTGCGCGCCGGGGTGCAGCCGCACGCGGTGGTCGCCGGCGATTTCAACGGCGACTTGCGCCCCGATCTGGTCGTGCTCGACGCCAAAGGCGCCGCGCTCATGACCACCGGCGAAGACGGCCGCCCGGCGGCCCCGGCCGCCTTCGCTTCCGGGCGCAATTTGCGCACCGCGGCCGCGGGCGACTTCGACCGTGACGGCAAGCTCGATGTGGCGATAGTCGACGATCTGTCGGTGAGCGCGGGCGTGTTCCTCGGCAACGGCGACGCTACTTTTCACGCCGCCGGCGCCTACAGCCTGGGGCGACAGCCGCTGGCCCTGGCCGCCGACGACCTCAATGGCGACAACTGCCTCGATCTTGTTGCCGTCAATCACCTGGGCGATTCGGTCACGGTGCTGATGGGCGACGGACGCGGCAAGTTCCTTGGTTCCCCGGCGCTGGCCGCGGGTGAGGACCCGGTTGCAGTAGCGGTCGGCGACTTCGATGGTGATCGCCTTCTTGATCTAGCCGTCGCTAGTGAGAACACCCACAGCGTCGCGGTTTTCGACGGCGACGGCTCGGGCACCTTCAGGGGCGGCCGCAAGTACCTCGTCGGGCGCCAGCCGCGAGCGGTGCTGGTGGCGGATTTCGACCAGGACGGCCACCTCGATCTGGCGGTGGCGAACTCCGCCAGCGACGACGTCGGTATTCTGGCCGGCGACGGCCACGGTGGTTTTGCCCAGCCCCTGCTGGTCGCTGTCGGTGCCGCCCCGACCGCGCTGGCGGCGGGCGACTTCAACGCCGACCAGCGCCCCGACCTGGCCGTGGCCAACTCGCTCGGCGACAGCGTCACCGCGCTCTTCGGCGATGGTCACGGCCGGTTTCCTACCAGCACCAACTACGCACTCGGGCTGCGGCCGACGTTTCTGCTGCCCGGTGATCTCAACCGCGACGGCCGCAGCGATCTCATCGCCGGCGGCGGCCGCAGCGATCGGGTGGCGGTGCTCCACGGCACGGCCCAAGGTCTCGCCAGCCCGGTGATGGGCAACCTGGGCACCAGCGTTCACCCGCTGGTCTCCGAAGACTTCAACGGCGATGGCCAGCTCGATCTGGTCGTGACTCGTGAAGCCACCGACGAAGTTGCGGTTCTGCTCGGCACCGGGCCCAACCGTTTCAGCGAGCAGATTACCTTTCCCGCCGGCCATCACCCCACCAGCGTGGCCGCCGGCGATTTCAACGGCGACAGCCGCCCCGATCTGGCGGTGGTCAATCGCGGCTCGCGTACGGTCACCATTCTACTCAACACCACCCCCAGCGGCAGCCCGGCACCGGCACCCGCGGCCCTCCCCAAGCGCACTGCCCCGCGTGACCCGTGGGACGTGCCGCCGCAGCTCAAGCGTGCCGAGTCGTGGGAGGCGCCGTCTTGAGCTCGCGGCAGTTGCACTCCGCGGCGCGATGTTGTTAAGCGCATCAGCATGTTGGCCTGTCTCGATCTCGAAGGGGTGCTGGTTCCTGAAATCTGGATCAACGTGGCGCAGCGCACCGCCATCGCCGAGTTGCGGCGCACCACGCGCGATGAGCCCGATTACGACAAGCTGATGCGGCGGCGGCTGGAGATTCTCGCCGAGCACGGCCTGCGCCTGGCGGATATCCAGCGCGTCATCGCCGGTATGCGCCCGCTCGACGGCGCGCTCGAGTTCCTCGACTGGCTGCGCCAGCGCTTTCAGGTGCTGATCTTGTCCGACACCTTCGACGAGTTCGCAGCGCCGCTGATGGCGCAGCTCGGTTACCCGACGTTGTTCTGCAATTCCCTGGTGGTTGACGATGACGGCCGCGTTCGCGACTACCGCATTCGGATTCGCGACGGCAAGCGCAAGGCGGTCATGGCGCTCAAGCTGCTCAACTTCGCGGTGATTGCCGCCGGGGATTCCTACAACGACACCAGCATGCTGGCGGAAGCCGACGCCGGCATCCTGTTTCGTCCGCCCGACAACGTCATTCGCGACTTCCCGCAGTTCCCGGTGACACAGACGTACGACGAGTTACGGGCGGCATTCTCGCGGGCCGCCGGCCTGCGCCAGTAGTCGCGCCCCTACTCGACCGCGTTATGCCGCGCGCAGGTGGAGAAGAAATGGCCGCTGGCTTTGACGATGCGTTGCTGCGTCGGGTAGTCGACGTAAACGATGCCGAAGCGTTTCGAGTAACCGAAGGCCCACTCGAAGTTATCCAGCAGTGACCAGCAAAAATAGCCCCGCAGCCGCGCGCCGCTCTCGAGCGCGCGCTGGGCGGCCATGAGGTGGGTGCGCAGGTAATCGAGGCGTTGCGGGTCGTGGACACCGCCGCCGACCAGTTCGTCGACGTAGGCCGCGCCGTTTTCGGTGATGTAGATCTCCGGCGCTTCATAGTCGCGCGTGATCCGCATCAGCGCGTCGTAAAGGTGGTCGGGATAGACCTCCCAGCCCATCTCCGTATGTGGCCGGCCTTCCGCCTTCACTCGCGCAGCCCCCAGCAGCAG
>JACQVA010000097.1 GCA_016210005.1 Deltaproteobacteria bacterium
GGATCGAGCTGATCGAAGCTCAGAACCCGGACTGGCGAGACCTCTATGACGAGATCGTGTAGCGGTGTGCGACAAAACTGTGGGTAACGTGCAGCCGACCGGGCAAATCCTCACCAGTCTGACAGTACTGTGTACTGTCAGGCCGAGGCCCATGCCGAAAGGGACGCAATTTATCATTCCCGCGAAAGCGGGAATGACGGCGATAACACCGAACCACGTTACCCACGAATTTGTCGCGCACCCGGCAGGCTGAGGTTCGCGAGCGGCTACACGTCGACCTCGGCGACCTTGGGGGCGCGTTCCATGATGAAGCGGAAGCGCGGCTCCACCTCTTTGCCCATCAGCGTTTGGATCGCCTGCTCGGTGGCGGCATCATCGACCACCGCGACCTGCAGTAGCGTGCGGCGTGCGGGGTCGAGGGTGGTCTCCTTGAGCGTGGCCGGGTTCATCTCCCCCAATCCCTTGAAGCGTTGGACAGTGGCGTGCTTGCCGCCGGCCTGGGCCAGGATGCGGTCACGCTCGGAGTCGTCGAGGGCCCAGCGCGTCTCTTTGCCGATGTCGACACGATAGAGCGGTGGTTGCGCGATGAAGACGTAGCCCTGGCGAATCAAGTCGGGCAGGTGGCGGTAGAAGAAGGTGAGCAGCAGGGTGCAGATGTGGTGGCCGTCGGAGTCGGCGTCCATCAGCAGGCAGATCTTGTGGTAGCGCAGCTTGGCGGCATCGAAAGTCTTACCCGCGCCGCAGCCGAGCGCGGAGACCAAGTCGCTGAGCTCCTTGTTGCTGAGCACTTTCGCGGTCGAGGCCTGCTCGGTGTTGAGCACCTTGCCGCGCAGCGGCAGGATGGCCTGGAATTCACGCGCCCGGCCCTGCTTGGCCGAACCGCCGGCGGAGTCGCCCTCGACCACGAACAGTTCGCTCTCGGCCGGGTTGGTCGAGCTGCAGTCGGCCAGCTTGCCGGGCAAATTGAGGCGGTGGGAGATCGCGGTCTTGCGCTGCACACTCTCGGCGGCGGCGCGCGAGGCGGTGCGGGCGCGGGCCGCGAGGACAACGCGGGCGGCCACGGCGTTGGCCTGGGTGCGGTTCTGCAACAGGTGGTTCTCCAGCGCGCTGCGGATGAAGTTGTCGATCGGTGCCGCCACCTCCGGGTTGTTGAGCCGCTCTTTCGTTTGCCCTTGAAACTGCGGGTGTTGCAGATAAACGGAGAGCACCGCCACCAGGCCCTCGCGAATGTCCTCGGCCGCCACCGTCAGGCCTTTCGGGGTCAGGTTCTGGACGCCAAGATAGTTGCGCACCGCCTTGGTCAAGCCGTTTTTCAAGCCGTTGTCGTGGGTGCCGCCCATCGGAGTCGGAATGCCGTTGACGAAGGAGAGGATGCGCTCGTCGGTGGCTTCGGTCCAGGCCAGCGCACACTCGACGATCAGGCCGTCCTTGCGCTCGGCGTAGAACGGCTCGGCCACCTGTTTTTTGCCGCTGTCGGCGATGAGCTTGTCGATGTATTCGGCGATGCCGCGCTGGTGGAGAAAGGTGCCGGTCTGCTGCTCGACTTGGTTGTCGAACACCAGCGTCAGGCCGCGGTGCAGGTAGGAGCGGGCTTCGAGCCGCTCGCGGATGAGGTCGGGCTGGAAGGTGGGCTGGGGGAAGATCTGCGGGTCAGGGGTGAACGTAATGCTGGTACCGGAGCCGCGGGCAGCAGCGCCGCGTTTCATCTTGCCGGTGGCGGTGCCGCGGGCGAAGCTTTGCTCCCAATGGTAGCCGTCGCGTTTGACGTTGGCGGTGAGCGACGACGACAGCGCGGTGACCACCGAGGCGCCGACGCCGTGCAGGCCGCCGGAGTGGAAATAGTTCTGGTTCTCGAACTTACCGCCGGCGTGCAACGTGGTCAGGATCAACTCGAGTGCCGAGCGCTTGTACTTGGGGTGCAGGTCGACCGGAATGCCGCGGCCGTTGTCGCTGACGGTGACTGTCTGCCCGTTCTTGTGCAGGGTAACGCTGATCTTGTCGCAATGGCCGTTCATGGCCTCGTCGACCGCGTTATCGACCAACTCCCACAGCAGGTGGTGGAGGCCGGTGGCATCGACGCCGCCGATATACATGCCCGGGCGCTTGCGCACCGGCTCCAGGCCTTCGAGAACGGTGATGTCCTTGGCAGTGTACTTCTGCTTCATGAGCGATCATCTACCACAGACCGCCGCTGAGTGCAGAAGTGGTGCAGGGCCACGGGCAGAGTCAGTTGTTCCTGAACTCGGGTGGCCGGCGCGGCTCACAGGGTAAAGTAGAACGTCGCGCCCTGCTCGATGTTGCCTTCGGCCCAGATGCGGCCGCCGTGGCGGCGAATGATGCGCTGCACCGTGGCCAGGCCGACGCCGGTTCCGTCGAACTCGGTCTCGGTGTGCAGGCGCTGGAAGGGGGTGAACAGCCGCTCGGAGTAGGCCGGGTTGAAGCCGGCGCCGTCGTCGCGTACGAAGAAGACCGCTTCGCGGTGGGGACTGGAGGCTGGAGGCGGGAGGCTCCGTTCCGCAATCGGCAGTTGCGAGTCCGCAATCGCCACGGCGGCGAACTCGATGCAGGCAGTGTCGTGCTTGCTGCTGTACTTCCAGGCGTTGTTGAGCAGGTTGTCGAGCACGATCTCGAGCAGGCGCGGGTCGCCCTGCGCCACCATGCCCGGCTGGATGACGAACTCGACCCGGCGCTCCGGCTGCGACTGACATAGCTGGCTTGCCAGACGTTCCGCCAATGCGCTGAGATCGACCGCTTGCGCATGCATCGGCGCGGAGCCGGCACGCGACAAGGTGAGCATGTCTTCGATCAGCTCTCCCATGCGCTCGGTGCCGGCGCGGATGCGCGTGAGGTAGTGGTTGGCCTGCTGGTCGAGAGTGTCGTGGTAGTCTTCGAGCAGCATCTTGCTGAAACCGTCGATGGCGCGCAGCGGTGCGCGCAGGTCGTGGGACACGGAATAGCTGAAGGCTTCCAGCTCCTGGTTGCTCGCGGTTAGCTGGGCCGTGCGCTCGTGCACCCGTTGTTCCAATTCGGCGTTCAGGCGCTGGATCTCGGCCTCGGCCTGTTTGCGCTCGGTGATGTCGGTGGCAATGCCGCATACCGCAATGGGATAGGGCTTGGCGTCGAAGAGCGGGAACTTGTTGGAGAGGTAGACGCGCGGCTCGCCGTCACGTGGAACGGTCTCCTCCAGCGACAGGGCAGCGCAGCGTTCGAGGACCGTGCGGTCGTTTGCCCGCAGGGCCTCGGCCACCTCTGGTGGGAAGATATTGCTGTCGGTCTTGCCGACAGCGTCATCGCGGGTGATGCCGACACAGGCTTCGAACTCGCGGTTGACGAGCAGGTAGCGGCCGTCGCAATCCTTGATGAAAATGACCGCGGGGGCGTGATCCAGGATCGACTGGAGTTGCTCGCGGCTTTCGCGCAGCGCGGCCTCGGCATCGCGGCGCGCGGTAATATCGCGGGCGATGCCTTGGATGCCGACCGGCGTGTCGCCTTGGTAGATCAGGCGCGTGTTGACCTCGACCCGCACCCGATGGCCGTCCTTGGCGATGATGTCCAGCTCATGGGGCGGCAGTGACTCGCCGGCGAGCCGGCGGGCGATTATCGAGCGTGCCAGATCGATATGCTCCGGTGCAACAACTTGAGCGATGTTCATGTTGCAGGCTTCGGCTTGGGTGTAGCCCGAGAGGTGTTCAGCGGCGGTGTTGATGAACATGAAGTTGCCGCTGAGATCGTGGGCATAGATCATGTCGTTGGCGTTATCGAAGAGGTCGCGGTAGCGGGCCTCGCTGGCTTGCAGCTCGGCTTCCACCTTAACACGATGTGAGATGTCGCGCAGAATGACCGTGTACAGCATCTGCCCGGCCGCCTCGGCCCGAGAGATCGAGGCCTCGGCGGGAAACTCCTCGCCGCTGGCCCGCAGGCCGATGACCCGCCCGGGTGCGCCCATGCGGCGCTTGGTTGAGCCGCTGTGGCCGAAGGCTTGTGTCGCCCGCGTGTGCTCCTCGCGAAAGCGCTCTGGAATGAAGCTGTTGAGCGGTTGCCCAATGGCCAGGGCCGCCGGGCACTGATACATCTGCTCGGCGGCGGCATTGAACCGCACGATGCACCAGCTCGCGTCCACCGTAATGATGGCGTCCATGGCCGAGTCGATGATGCCGGCCAGACGAGCCTCGCTCTCGCGCGAGCGCTGCTCGGCCAGCCGGATGCGCAACATCGCACGCACCCAAGCGATCAGCTCGCGGTTATCCACCGGCCGGTTGACGTAGCCGTCGGCGCCGGCTTCTAGACCCTGGGTGTGGTTGTGCGAGGAGGTGTCGAGCGCGGAGATCAGCAACACCGGGATGCCGGTCAACGTACGGTCGCTCTTGATGCGGCGGCAGACGGTGAGGCCGCTCTCATCGGCCAGCACCACGTCGAGCAAGATGACGTCGGGCTGATGGGTGCGAGCGAGGCGCAGCCCCTCGTAGCCGGTGGTGGCGCTGACAACGGTGAAGCCCGCCGACTCGAGCAGGGCCTGAGTGGCGAAGATATTCCTGGGATTGTCGTCGATGATCAGAACGCAGCCCGCCGAAGTGCCGGAGTCGCGATTTCCCGTGGGCTGACGCTCGCCGGCGATGATCGGTGCAAGCGGCTCGCCGGTGCCCTGTGTGCCGGCGAGGTTCATGAGTTTCCTCCAATCAACGCGGCAACAGCGATCTCCAACTCCGGCAGTGGGATTCCTTTGTTGAAGACGCCGTGGACCCCGCGGGCGTAGGCCTCGCGTTCGAGCTGTTTAGTTAAGTTCCCGGAGAGCAAGATGACGCGGCAGTGCGGGGCGTGGGCGCAAGCGTGCTCGATGACGTCGAGGCCATCGGTGCTGTCCCTGCCGTTCAGGCTCAAGTCGGTGACCACCACGTCGTAACCGGTGCCGGCGCGTCGGGCGTTGGCTAGCAAGGCCTGAGCACTCTGGCGGTCCTCGGCGCAATCGACCCGATAGCCCTTGAAGCTGAAGTAGTCTTGGAGGGCGAAAAGAATCGAGGCTTCGTCGTCAACGATGAGGAGGTGTTGCGTCATGGTCTACCCCTGCGCCGCCAGTGCAGGCGGAAGAAGTGAATAGCGACGGTCCAGGCGGCCCATCATAACCCTGCTAGCAGCAGGCTCTGTGCCAAGGGCCTGGGGCTAGCAGGGGCGCTTCCGCGAGGGGTTGTTGGGGGGCGCCGTCTAGGGCTCAGACCAATTGCTGTCCAAGCCGTCTGAATGCGGGACTCAGAGAGGCGGAGAATTCACGCGGCGGCGCCGGTAGCGGGCTCTTCGAGGTGATCCACTACCGGTCCGGCGGCCAGCCAGGCGGTGGCGGCACGCCGGCCGGCGGCATGCATGGCTGCCATCACGCCGCGTTCGAAGAACAGATACGAACCGGTATCAAAGCAGGCGTTGCGCGCGGGCCGCAGCACGTCGTAGAGGGTGACGGAGCGGTAGTGGCTGCCATCGAGGCGGGCCAAGCGGTTGCGTTCGAGCAACAACTTGCGGTCAACGTTGTAAGCGTTTTCGAGCAAGCTATCGACGGTGCGCTCGACGGCGCGGCCGAGGTGGGGCAGGGGGCCGCGTTGCGGGTCGGGCGGCTCGGTCACCAGCACGGTAATGATCTCCTCGGCTCCCAGCGCCACCACCGGCGCCAGCGGCGTGTTCACCAGCAAGCCGCCGTCCCACAACAGGTAGGTACCGATCTGCACTGGCGGGAAGAGCAGGGGGATACTGGCGCTGGCCAGCACCATGTCGACGGTGATGGCGTCGACGATGTGGTAGTCAGGTGGCCGGGTGAGCGCGGTCTCGGCGTTGACGTAGCGCACTACCTGGCCGCTGTGGGCATCGACGGTGTTGATGGCTAGGCGCAGGCCGTTGCTGGGGATGCTGTCGCCGCCGAACACCTCCACCAGGCGGTCGCGCAGCTGGGCGGTGTCGGCCAGGAAGGGCTCGCCGACACCGGCTAAGAAGCGGCTGACCAGCTCGAAGCGGGTGGCGAGCAGGTACTCGACGCACAGGGCCAAGAGGCTGCCGCGGCGCGGCGGCCAGTGGTTGCGCGCGCGCTGCAGGAAGGAGAGGAGCGGCGCGGTCGATTGCAGCCAGCGGGCGCCTTCTTCCCAAGTCAGCCGCATGAGCGTGCGTGCGGCAGTGCGAAAGAATCGGGCGCTGGCGACCACCGGCGGATTGTCGGCGATCGCATTCCAAAACTGCATCATCTCCCGCGGTGACTTACCGGCGGCGATCAGCGCGGCGTTGATGGCGCCGGCGGAAGTGCCGGAAAGCACGGTCGGCCCGGAGGCGAACCGCTGGTCCTTCAACAACCGCTCGTAAACGCCGACCTGGAAGGCGCCCCGGGCGCCGCCGCCGGAGAGCACGAGACCGAGCCGGTGCGGGCGCTGCTCGCGCAGCCCCGGTGTGACTCGCCGGTACCTCTTGTCGTCAGGCATCACCGCTTCTCCACCCTTCGTGTCTCATAGCGGACATGTCATTGCGAGGTAAAGGGAACTGCGGCCGCGCATGTCACCTGCCCGGGCCACATTGACCGTGCTTGCGGACTCTGTGTATGGTGCGCGCCGTTGTGCGGGACGTGAACTGTTGGCAACGGCTCTTGCCCGGATCGCAACGGCCACTGCCAGGATCGAGCGCTCGCGCTGCCATTGTCGGCATGATAGCGGGAGGAATCGTGAAACGCACTAGGAGCCTGCTGATCGCGGTGGTGCTGGCGCTGTGGGGCAGTGCCTGCAGCCAGCAAGCGGACGAAATCAGGATTGGTGAGTACGGCTCGTTGACCGGCGGCACCGCCACCTTCGGCACCTCGACGCACGAGGGCGTGCTGCTAGCGCTGACAGAGATCAACGCCGGCGGCGGGCTGCTGGGCAAGCGGGTCACGGTCATCACCGAGGACGACCAGAGCAAGCCCGAAGAGGCCGTCACCGCCGTGCTCAAGCTGATCAAGCAGAATCAGGTGGTGGCGGTGGTGGGGGAGGTGGCCTCGAGCCGCAGTCTGGCGGCGGCGCCGGTGTGTCAGGCGAACAAGATTCCGATGCTGTCGCCCTCGTCGACGAATCCCAAGGTGACACAGGTCGGCGACTACATCTTCCGCGCCTGTTTCATCGATCCGTTTCAGGGCTCCACCATGGCCAAGTTCGCCATTAACACCCTCAAGGTGCGTCGCCTGGCGATTCTGACCGATACCAAGAACGACTACTCGGTCGGGCTGACGCAGTTCTTTCGCGACACGGTGAAGAGCTTGGGCGGCGAGATCGTGGCCGAGGAGAGCTACGGCGAGGGCGACATCGAGTTCAAGGCCCAGCTGACGGCGATCAAGGCCGTGAATCCCGAGGCCATCTACGTGCCCGGCTACTACACCGAATGCGCCCTGATTGCCCGGCAAGCGCGCGAATTGGGGCTGACGGCCACCCTGCTGGGCGGCGACGGCTGGGACAGCCCGAAGACGGCTGAGATCGGCGGCAAAGCGGTGGACGGGACGTACTTCACCAACCACTACTCCGCCGACGAGCAGCGGCCGGAGGTGCAGAAGTTCATCGCCGATTACCGCGCGGCCTACGGCGGCAAGGTGCCCGATGCTATGGCCGTGCTGGGCTACGACGCGATGCGGATGCTGGCGGCGGCCATCGCTCGCGCCGGCTCCAGCGATGGCCCGGCCATCCGTGCTGCGCTGGCGGCCACCAAGGACTTCCCCGGCGTCAGCGGCCGCATCACCATCGACGGCGAGCGCAACGCGCGCAAAGCGATTGTGGTGCTGAAGATCGACAACGGCGAGTTCCGCTTCGTCGAGTCGATTGCGCCGTGACCGCAGCGGCCTACGCGTCCGAGTGCTAGGAGCCTGACGCGGTGGAGCAGTTCATCCAGCAACTGATCAACGGGCTGGCGTGGGGGGCGATCTATGCCTTGATCGCGCTTGGGTACACCATGGTCTACGGCGTCTTGCGCCTGATCAACTTCGCGCACGGCGACGTTTACATGATCGGGGCGATGACGGCCTACTACGTCGCGCACTGGCTCGGCTTTGCCAGCGCGCCCTCGCTGCAAGGCTTCGTGGTGGTGATGATCGTCGCCATGGCGCTCTGTGCCGCGCTGGGGGCGCTGATCGAGCTGGTGGCGTATCGGCGGCTGCGCCACCAGCCGCGCTCCTCGATGCTGATTACCGCGATCGGCGTCTCGATGCTGCTCGAGTTCGGCGGCCAGCGCGTGTTCGGTCCCGATCCGAAATTCTTTCCGCAGTTGATCGAGTCGCACTCGCTGTTTCGCGCCGGCGGGGTGGTGCTCACCAACCTCGATGCGCTGGTGATCGTGGTCTCGCTGGTGCTGATGATCGGGCTGCGCTGGGTGGTGATGAAGACCCGCGTCGGCATGGCTTTGCGCGCGGTATCCTTCAGCTACGATACGGCGGCGCTGATGGGCATCAACGTCAACACCGTGCTGTCGCTGACGTTCATGCTGGGCTCGGCGCTGGCCGCCGCCGCCGGAGCGATGGTCGGGCTGCGCAATCCCAAGATCGATCCGCTGATGGGTTTACTGCCGGGGGTCAAGGCGTTCGTGGCGGCGGTGTTGGGTGGCATCGGCAATTTTCCCGGTGCCGTCGTCGGCGGCGTGCTGATGGGAGTGACGGAGACTTTGGTGGCGGCTTACCTCAGCTCGACCTATCGCGACGCGGTGGCGTTCGTCATCCTCATCGGCGTGTTGCTGGTCAAGCCCACCGGTCTGTTCGGCAAGGTGACGGTGGAGAAGGTCTGATGGGCGGCTTGGTGTCGTTGCTGCGGCGCAACGCCGTCCTGGCGCTGCTGGTGCTGTTGCAGTGGCCGCTCGGGTTGTTGCTCAACCGAGCGCTCAATCCGTACTATCTGCAGATCGTCGTCTACATCGGCATCAACGGCATGCTGGCGGTGAGCTTGAACCTGATCAACGGTATCACCGGGCAGTTTTCGCTCGGTCACGCCGGCTTCATGGCGCTGGGTGCCTACGTCGGTGCCGCCTTCACGATTTACGCTTGGCCGTACGGCGTGGGTGTAATGGGGCTGGCGGCGGCGCTGCTCGCCGGCGGCTGTGCCGCAGCGGCGGCCGGACTGCTGGTCGGGATGCCGACGCTGCGGCTGCGCGGCGATTACTTGGCGATCGTGACACTGGGATTCGGTGAAATCATCCGGGTGGTGATCCTGAACACCGAGGCCGTGGGCGGGGCACGCGGTTTGAGCATTCCGGCGGCGGCGACGTTTACCTCCACCTACGTCTGCGCCGTGCTCTGTGTCGGCTTGTTGTGGCGGCTGGTGCACTCGCCCAAAGGGACGGCGTTTCGGGCTGTTCGTGAGGACGAGATTGCCGCCGCCGCCATGGGCGTGGATACCACCCGCTACAAGATCATCGCCTTCACGCTGGGCGCGTTCTGGGCGGGCGTGGCCGGCGGCCTGTTTGCGCATTTCATCGGCTACATCCACACCAACTCGTTCACTTTCCTGAAGAGCATCGAGATCGTGGTGATGGTCGTGCTCGGCGGCTCGGGCAGCATCAGCGGTGCATTGCTGGCGGCCGCTGCGCTCACCGTGTTGCCCGAGTTGCTGCGCTTCGGTGCCGAATACCGCATGATCATCTACTCACTGCTGCTGATCGTTATGATGCTGACCCGGCCGGCTGGATTGCTGGGCAGCCAAGAGATCACCCAATGGCGTTTCTGGAAGCTCAAGACTGCTCGCTGAGCTTCGGCGGCTTGAAGGCGGTCAGCCGGTTCAACTTCGCGCTCGACCCGGGCGAGCTGGTCGGGCTGATCGGACCCAACGGCGCCGGCAAGACGACGGTGTTCAATCTCATCACCGGCGTCTACGCGCCCGACGCGGGCGACATCCGGCTGGGAAACGCTCGCATCGCCGGGCTGGCGCCGTTTCAGATCAACCGGCGCGGGATCGCGCGGACGTTCCAGGGGATTCGGCTGTTCGCCAACCTGACGGCGTTCGAGAATGTGATGGTGGGCTACAATCGCCATCCCCATCACCAGCTGTTGGGGACGATGCTGGGCACGCGCGGGGCGCAAGCGGAACGGAGCCGGATCGAGGCCGAGTGTCGCAAGCTGCTGCAAATGGTCGGCCTGGAGTCGCAGCTCGACGCGCCCGCGCGCTCGCTGCCGTACGGCTCGCAGCGCCGCCTGGAGATCGCCCGGGCGTTGGCGACGCGGCCGAAACTGCTCCTGCTCGATGAGCCCGCTGCCGGCACCAACCCGCAGGAAAAGGTCGAGCTGATGGAGAAGATTCGCTGGCTGCGCGATGACCTCGGCCTCGGCATCCTCATCATCGAGCACGACATGCCCCTGATTATGCAGATCTGCGAGCGCATTACGGTGCTCGATCACGGCGAGACCATCGCCGTCGGCCCGCCCGAGGTCATCCGCCGTGATCCCAAGGTGATCGAGGCCTACCTCGGCGAGCAAGCGGGCGGCTGAGATGCTGCTCTCGATCAAGAACCTCAACGTCTTCTACGGCGCCATCCACGCCTTGCAGGGGGTGTCGCTGTCGGTAGCGCCGGGAGAGATCGTTACGCTTATCGGCTCCAATGGTGCCGGCAAGAGCACGCTGCTGCGTGCAATCAGCGGCTTGGTGGCGCCGGCGGCCGGGGAAATCGTCTTCGACAAGACGGTGCGGCTCGACCGGCTGCCGCCGCACACAATCGTGCGCGAAGGCATTAGCCAGGTGCCCGAAGGGCGGCAGGTGTTCGCCAATCTGACGGTGTGGGAAAACCTGCAGCTGGGGGCCTATCAACGTAAAGACCGGGAAGAAGTGCGCGAGACCATGGCGCGGGTGTTTGAGCTCTTTCCCGTGCTGCAGGAACGGGTGCAGCAATCGGCGGCAACGTTGAGCGGCGGCGAGCAGCAGATGCTAGCGATTGGCCGGGCCTTGATGGCGCGGCCGCAGCTGCTGTTGCTCGATGAACCGTCGCTGGGCTTGGCGCCGCTGGTGGTGCAGAAGATCTTTGCCATCATCCGTGAGATCAACAGCCAGGGCACCACCATTCTGCTGGTGGAGCAAAATGCCCACATGGCGCTGCACGTTGCCGGCCGCGGCTACGTCTTGCAGACCGGACGCATCGTGCTCGAAGACACCGGCGCCAACTTGCTCAAGAGCCCGGAAGTACGCGCCGCGTATCTCGGTGAGTGAGCCATGACGATTCGCCGCCTGTGCGTCTTCTGCGGCTCGTCGCCGGGAGCCCGGCCGGCTTACGCCGGCGCTGCGGTGGAGTTGAGCGCTTGCCTGGTGCGGCGGGGTATCGAGTTGGTGTACGGCGGCGGTAACGTCGGGCTGATGGGAATCTTGGCCGACGCTATGCTCGCGCGCGGGGGGCACGTGATCGGGGTCATTCCAGAAAGCCTGCGGGCCCTCGAAGTGGCGCACGTGGGGTTGCCCGACCTGCGGGTGGTGGAGAGCATGCACGGCCGCAAAGCCCTGATGGCCGACCTGGCGGATGGCTTCATTGCCCTGCCGGGCGGCTTGGGGACGTTGGAGGAGCTGTTCGAGGTCGCCACCTGGCGCCAGCTTGGTTTGCACGATAAGCCCCTTGGCTTGCTCAACGTCGGCGGCTACTTCGACCCTCTCATAGCGCTCTTGGACCACGCAGTGAGCGAGCGCTTCTTGCGCCCGGAACATCGCCAACTGCTCTTGGTGGCGCCGGAGCCGGCGGGCTTGATCGAGGCGTTCCTGGCCTTTAAGCCGCCCGCACCGGAGAAGAAGTGGATCGACCGCAATCAGATGTGAGCGAGCTGCTGCGCGCCAAGGCGGAATGGCGGGTCCGGCTGCGGGCGCGGCTGGCCGCTATGACGCCGGGGGAGCGGACGGCGCAGAGCCGCCGGATCTGCGAATCGGTGAGCGCCCGGGAAGTATTTCGCCGGGCACCGGCCGTTCTGCTGTATCGACCGTTGCCGAGCGAAGTGGACGTTACAGCGCTGTGGCGCGAGGCTGAGGCGAGGGGATGCCGGACGTTCTTCCCCCGGATGCGCGGCCCGAATCAGCCGCTGCGCTTCGTGCGCGTGCACGCGGATACCGAATGGCGCGCCAGCATACAGCCATTCCTGGAGCCGCAGTCTGATGAAGACCTAAGCGCGACCGAGGCTCGTGACTGCGTTATCATCGTGCCGGGGTTGGGGTTCTCACCCCGCGGTGGCCGCCTTGGACGCGGCCAGGGTTACTTTGACCGCACCCTGGTTGCGCCTCCTCTGGGCGGGCAGGGATACCGGATCGGGGTGGCGTTTGCCGAGCAGTTGGTGGAGGACTTGCCCATCGGCCTGCTCGACGTGCCCATGCACGCCGTCGTCAGCTCGGCCAACGCCTGGATCGAGGGTTTACAGCCCGAAGCGCAACCTGATATCAAGGCACCCCTGTGAGTTCGGCCGGCCAACGGCCCGAACCTGGAGAGGCTCTTACTATGAAGAAGGATTTCGTGTTCACCTCCGAGTCGGTTTCAGAAGGCCATCCGGACAAGATGTGCGACCTGATCTCGGACAGCATTCTCGACGCCTTGCTAGCGCAGGACCCCGACAGCCGCGTTGCCTGTGAGGCACTGGCCAAGACCGGTATGGTCGTGGTCGCCGGCGAAATCACCTCCAACGCCATCATCAATTACGCCGATGTGGTGCGGAATACGGTGATCGAGGTGGGTTACGTGTCGTCGGAAATGGGTTTTGACGGCAATACCTGCGCGATTCTGACCGCTGTCGATCGGCAGTCGCCGGACATCTCCCAGGGAGTGACCGAAGGCGAGGGCCTCCACAAGGAACAAGGGGCGGGCGATCAGGGCCTGATGTTCGGCTATGCCTGCAACGAGACGCCGGAACTGATGCCGCTGCCGATCTTCATGGCCAATCGGCTGGTGCAACGGCTGACCGACCTGCGCAAGGCCGGTGCCTTGCCGTTCGTTCGCCCGGATTCCAAGTCGCAAGTCACGGTCAAGTATAAGGATCGCAAGCCGGTCGCCGTCACCACCGTGGTGGTTTCAACCCAACATACTCCCAACGTCGCTTACGAGCGGCTGCGCGAGGCGGTCATCGAAGAGGTTATCAAGCAAGTCATCCCGCGGGAATTGCTGACCGCCGACACCATCTACCACGTCAACCCCACCGGCCGCTTCGTGGTCGGCGGTCCCCAGGGGGACTGCGGGTTGACCGGGCGCAAGATCATTGTCGACACCTACGGCGGCTACGGTCGGCACGGAGGAGGCGCCTTTTCGGGCAAGGACCCCTCGAAGGTCGACCGCAGCGCGGCCTATATGGCGCGCTACATCGCCCGCAACGTCGTGGCCTCCGGTCTGGCCGACCGCTGTGAGGTGCAGCTCGCCTACGCCATCGGCGTGGCCGATCCGGTATCGGTGCTGATAGATACCTTCGACACCGGCACCGTCCCCGACGAGGTCATCGCGGATGCCGTGCTACAGTCCTTCAAGTTGAAGCCGGCGGAGATCATCAAAAGTCTCGACCTGAAGCGGCCCATCTACAAAAAAACCGCGGCATATGGCCACTTTGGGCGCGCTCCTGAAGGTGGATTCTTCACTTGGGAGAGGTCCGATAAGGTCGACGAGTTGCGCCGCCACGTGCGCTGACGGGGCAGGCGAGCCAGCGGGGTAGGGCCGCCCCTGCGATCGGGCCGACATGCAGCCGGCAAGAAAGTGGCTTTGCCATTGTTGGCTTTCGTGGTAAACGGGATTGGCACTCCCGGGAGGCAGTGGTGGTGAAGCCGGGAGCCGGAGGCTAGGCCGGTGCTCGCTAAGATTGATTCTTCCATATTGCACGAGATCGCTCGTATCATCCAAGCGCGCTCGAAAGTTCCCGAACGGATCCGTGTGCAAGGGCGGCCGTACCAGATTACCTATCTGGAAGACCACAAGCAGCGGATCGAGGAAGCCATCCGGCGCCACGACATCGACCGGTTGGGGATGCTCTTCGGGCAGTTGCAGAGCAAAGTGAAGTACCAGCTCTTGCGCCGTCCGGCGCAACGCAAGAAGACGGCACGGCCCCCGGCGCGGCGGACCCGCTCGACGCGGGCGCGATCAACCAGGCGGCGCGCCGCCCGCAGCTGACACGATTACGCCAGTAGCAGCCACTCGCAGGTTGGCTTCCCGGAGATGGGCGGCCAGGCTAGTACGGCTAGGGCAGGGGCCGTGGGCGCGTGGT
Organism: Deltaproteobacteria bacterium; assembly: GCA_016210005.1. Taxonomy (NCBI): domain Bacteria; kingdom Pseudomonadati; phylum Myxococcota; class Myxococcia; species Deltaproteobacteria bacterium. The sequence goes on from JACQVA010000097.1 coordinate 14,168, forward strand.
GCCGCCCCGGTGGCGGTATTGGCGCTTTTCTACGGGCTCTCATACTGCGACGCCACCGGCGCTTTCTTCCACTACGACGACTACTGGGTGCTGAGCGAGGCCGCGGCCGTGGATCTGCGCGGGCCGCTGGATATCGTGCAGTTCTTTGTTCCGGGTCGAAACGGCTTCGTGCTCTACCGGCCGCTGTCCACGGTGGTCTACTTCCGTCTCTTGCACGCCGCGTTCGGCTACGATGCGGCCGGCTATCACGCCGTGCAGGTCCTCTTTCATTGCCTCAATGGGCTGCTCGGTTACGCGATCGCATCGACGGTTTTGCGGTCCCGACTGCTCGGGCTAGCGGTGGCCTTGGTCTATGCCAGCGCGCCCGGGCACGCCATCGCCGTGTTTTGGATGGCGCTCTTCAGCATGACCGGCACGGCTTTCTTCTACTTGCTGTGCCTTTGCCTGTGGCTGCGGTGGGATGGTCGCGCCCGGTTGGCGCTGTGTCTACCCCTGTTCCTGGCCGCACTCGGCTGTGGCGAGCACGCGGTTACTTTGCCGGTAGTGCTCAGCCTCAGCGTGGTCTTGCTCGAAGGGAGATGGCCGAATCGGCGGGATTGGCTGGCCCAGGCTCCTTTCTATGCCGTGGCGCTAGCGTACGCGGCGGCCAAGCTGTACTACCTGCGCTTCGTGTTCCCATTTTCGTTCCCCGACCCATTTCGGCAAGCAGCCACGCTGCGAGCCTACGGTTGGCATGCCGATCCTTGGGGGATCCTGGACCACCTCGGTCGCTACGCCGCGTTCGGGTTCAACCTGCTGTTTGCCGTAATCGACCCCGGCCCCCCGGGGACGAGTTGGCCGATCACGGGGATTGGCGGAGTCGTGACCGCGGCGACCGTGGTGGCGGCGGTGTTGGCCCGGCCGGGGCGTCGGATTTCGGCAGAGAAACGGGCCGTGGCGTTCGGGTTGGCTCTGTTCGCCGTGGCATTGCTGCCGGTACTCGGCCTGCGTGATCACACCTACGGGTACTACGTTGGCATCGCCGGCTTGGGCTTGGCCCTCGCCGCGGTGGCGGCGTTGGCGGCGCTACCGCGCCGCGGGGTAGCGGCTGCGGCGGCGTGCGCCGGCGTCGTCCTGCTGGTGCACGTGGGGGTGACCTGGGGCAGCGCCCGGGCGCAACGGGATTTCGATTTCCTTCGCGAATTCTCGCGCTCAGCGGCTCGCTGGCTCTATACGGTGGAATGGATTGCCGATCATGATCCGGGCACCCGTGAGCTGGTGGTGGCGCGCAATCCGTTGACATTCATGCTGTTCGACGATACCGGAGCGCATCGCTTGATTCTGCCGGATGTGCACCTCGGCGTGCGCTCGGTGGAGGAGGTGTCACGAGTGGAAGCGAGTCCCGGGCGCCGTACGATGAGTGCGCCCTATGTGTTAGCGCCCGGCCAGCCGTGGCCGGGAAGTCAGCGGCGATGGGATTGGTTGCGATGGCCACCCGTGTCGTAGTTACCGGCGGGGCCGGGTTCATCGGCCGTGCGGTGGTCGGGGAGCTACTGCGCCGCGGCTACATCGTCAGTGTTGTCGACGACCTGAGCAAAGAAGGGGCGGCGCCACCGGTGGGCGCACACTTCGAGCGCATCGACCTCACCGATCCGGAGCGCACGCGTGTTGCCTTCACGGGTCACGACGTCTGCATCAACCTGGCGGCCAAGATCGGCGGCATTGCTTACTTCCACAAGTTTCCCGCTGACATCCTGGCCGAAAACGATCGCATCTACGCCGCCACTTTCCGCGCCGCCGCCGGGTTGCGCTTTCGCCGCATCGTGTTTGTCTCGTCGTCTATGGTGTTCGAGAAGGCGACTAGTTTCCCCAGTCACGAGCGCGATGTCTGGGAAATCGCACCACCGCTGACGGCTTACGGATTCAGCAAGTTGGCCGGCGAGTACTACTGCCGCGCCTTTCATGACCAGTTCGGCCTCCCGTACACGATCATCCGCCCGTTCAACGCCTATGGGCCGGAGGAACTCCCGGGCGACGAGGTCGGCCTCGCCCACGTCATCCCCGACTTGATCAAGAAGGCGCTCGATCTCGGCGATTCCGACGAGCCGCTGGAATTACTCGGCAACGGCGAGCAGACGCGTTGCTTCACCCACGTGCGCGACATCGCCCGCGGCATCGTCGCCGCCATGGAATCCGAGGCCGCCGTCAACGAAGACTTCAACCTCAGTACCGGCGAGGAGACCCGGATCATCGAGCTGGCGCGGCTGATTCACGATCTCTGCCGCCCGGACGTGCCGTTTAGCGTCCGGCACGTTGAGCCGCTGCAGCACGACATACAGCGGCGGGTGCCGGCGGTCGGCAAGGCCCGCGAGAAGTTGGGCTGGCAGGCGCAGATTGCGCTGCGGGACGGGTTGGCGGAAGTGATTGCCGCCTATCGGATGCGAAGATGAAGAAGGACGATGGCACCACCGTAGCCGTGGTCGGGCTCGGCCGCGTCGGCTTGCCGCTGGCGCTGGTGTTTGCCGAGCACGGCTGCCGGGTGCTGGGGGTCGAAGTTGATCCGGCCCGACTCAGCGCGTTGCAGGCCGGCAGGTTGCCGTTCATCGAGGAAGGCGCCGCGGAGCTGCTGGCGCGTCACGCCGGCCGGAGCTTTCGTCCCGGCGGTGATCCGGCTGCCGTCGGCCAGGCCGACTACGTGGTGTTGACCTTCGGCACGCCGGTGGACGAGCACATGAATCCGGCCTACACCCAGCTCGAGCGTGTGGTCGCCGGCTTGATTCCGCACTTCCGCTCGGGGCAGACGCTCATCCTGCGCAGCACCGTCGCCCCGGGTACCACGAACTACTTGCGCCGCTTCATCGAGCGCGAGACCGCTTTGGTCGTCGGCCGCGATTTTTTTATCGCCTTTTGCCCCGAGCGCATTGCCGAGGGCCAAGCGATCCCGGAAATCGCCGAGATTCCCCAGATCGTCGGCGCCCTCGATCCCGAAAGCTCACGCCGCGCCTCCGACCTTTTCGGTCGCATCGCGCCCGAACTCCTCCACAGCGACGCCACTGCCGCCGAGCTGGCCAAGCTGTTCTGCAACATGCACCGCTACATCGACTTCGCCATCGGCAACGAGTTCATGGTCATCGCCATGCAGCACGGCGCCAACATCTACGAGGTCGTCAACCTCGTCAACCACAACTACAAGCGCGCCGGGCTCAAGCTGCCCGGGCTGACCGGCGGGCCGTGCCTGTACAAGGATGGTTTCTTCCTGGTCGATCGAGTCCCCTTCGCCGACCTCATCTCCGTGGCCTGGAAGATCAACGAGACGGTGCCCGGCTTCCTCATCGAGCGGATCAAGCGCGAGCGCGACCTGAGCGGGTTGAACGCGGCGATTCTCGGTCTCGCCTTCAAACGCAACATCGACGACAACCGCAACTCCCTAGCGTACAAGGTCCGCAAGATCCTGGCCGCGGAAGGCTGCCACACGTTGCTGCACGACCCCTACTTTGCCCCGGGGGAAATCGAGCCGGTGGTGCGCCAAGCGGACTTGGTGTTCGTGGCCATGAACCACGACGTCTATCGCGAGCTTGGCCGGCGCCGCTTCCGCGCCATGTTGAAGGATGACGCGCTGGTGTGCGACATCTGGAATATGTTCGGCAATGGTGAAATCGTGTACCGAAAACGAGACCTGCCGCTTGAGTGAACCGACGGACCCAGACCTGTCCATAGTCATTCCCGTGTTCAACGAGGGCGCCAATATCCGCGCCACTTTGGAAAGCCTCTACGCCCAGGTTCAAGTCCCCAAGCGCGTTTACGTCGTTTACGACTTCGAGGAGGACGACACGCTGCCGGTGGTCCGCGCTCTCCAGGCGCAGCTGCCGGAGTTGCATCTGCTGCGCAACCGTTTCGGTCGCGGCGCTCACAGTGCGATTCGCACCGGCCTGCTGGCACCCGCCGGCGGTGTGGCAGTGGTGATGATGGCGGATCTCTCGGATGACGTGCGCGCCCTGCCGCTGATGTACGAAAAGGCCCGCGCCGGCGCGATGGTGGTATGTGCCTCGCGTTACAGCCCGGGCGGCCGGCAGATCGGCGGTCCGTGGCTGAAAGGGCGGCTGTCGCGTCTGGCAGGTTGGAGCCTGCACCACTTGGTCGGGCTGCCCACGCTCGACGTGACCAACTCGTTCAAGGCCTACCGCCGCGAGTTGCTCGACGCCGTTACGATCGAGAGCGATGGCGGCTTCGAGATCGGCATGGAGTTGGTGGTCAAGGCGTTTGCAGCCGGATATCGAGTGGAGGAGGTGCCCTGCGTCTCCCACGCCGACCGGCCGGCGGGCTCGTCGCGCTTTCAATTGCTGCGATGGTTTCCCAAGTACCTGCGCTGGTGGGCCTATGCTGTGCGCAATCGCCCGGGGAGAGTTCGCGGTGACCGAGCAACTTCCCGCCCACTGGCGGGTTAGTGACGCTGAGCGCGCTGGTGACGCCGACCGACGACCCCGATGTGCAGCTCATGCTGGCGGTGCAGCGTGATGACCGCAGCGCCTTCGAGATGCTTTTTCGCAAGTACGCGCGCCCGCTGGTCGGATTCGCACGGCAGTTCGTCGGCAGCCAAGCGCGCGCGGAGGAATTGGTGCAAGACGTTTTCCTGCAAGTCTACCGGACGCGCCGGCAATATGCGCCGCGGGCGCGCTTTTCCACCTGGCTTTACCGTATCGCCACGAACATGTGCCTGAGCGAGGTCCGCCGCGGCGAGTACCATGGCCGCGTTCAGTCGTACGACGCCGCGCTCGATGACAGCGAGCGGCCGATGCAATGGGCCGATCCCGAGGCTCATAGCAGCGAGGAGGTCTTATTGAGCCGTGAGGCGGCCGAGAATATCCTCGCCGTGCTCGGAGCATTGCCGCCGCAACAGCGGGCCGCCCTGCTGCTCGCGCGCGCCGAAGGAATGTCGTACGAAGACGTGGCCGAGAGTCTCGGATGCTCGCTCTCGGCGGTGAAGAGCCTGATCCATCGGGCGACGGTTACACTACGGGAACGCTTGGGAGAGACGCGGTGATGTTCGGCTGGCTGGCTATGCGCTGTGACGGGGCGCGCGCCGATTTGGTGGCGTGGGTTGATGGTGCGCTGCCCACGCGCCGCGCCCGACAGCTCGCCCGTCACCTCGACGCGTGCCAGCAGTGCGCGAGCGAGGGCGCCAGCGTGCGCGCTAGCGCGCGGCAGCAGCAGACGCTGCTACGCTCGCTGACTGGCGCCGAGACGGTCGATGTCGACGATCTATGGCGCCGGATGCGCTTGCGCCTGGCGGCCGAGCCGGAGCCGGCGCGCCGGTCGCTCAGCCTGCGTTGGCTGTGGCGTCCGGCGTTGGCATTCGCAGTCACCTTGGCCGTTGTGTGGGGTGGCGTGACCACGCTCGGCGACCACGATGCCTTGCTGATCAGCACCGGAGTGAAGTCGCCGCCAAAGAAGCTCGAGGAGAAGCCCGACCTATTCAAGGAATACGCGGTGATCGAAGAGCTGGAGGTGCTCGAACGGTTTCACACCGCCGACACCGATACGATCTTGGCCCCGGTAACCCCCGAAGCCAACCAAGGCTAGATCGGCAGCAAGCGATGAGCGTCACTCCCGTCTCCGGTCCCCCGTCTCTCTTCCCCCGTCCCTCTTCCCCCGGCTCATGTCTTACTTCTCACTTCTTACTTCTCACCCTGTGCAGTGTGCTCGCGGCCAGCGCGGTTGCCGCACCCCCGGGCGGGCTGGCGCAGGGCTGGCAAGAGTACAGCCCGCGCGAGCGTTACGACGCCTTGCAGAACTATCGCCGCCACGAGACCCTGCCGGCGGAGCGCCAGCAGGACATTGAACGCAACTACCAGCGCTGGCGCGAGATGCCGGAGCAGGAGCGCAGCCGCATTCGCCAGAACTACGAGCGTTACCGCCAACTAGCGCCCGATCAACGCCAGCGCCTCAAGCGGCGCTATCAGGAACAGAAGTCCGGAAGCGGAGAGCAGTGAGCAGGCTTCCCCGGGGGTCGGCCGATGGCTCGTGTCATTCTGCATGCCGACATGGATGCGTTCTACGCGGCGGTGGAGCAGCGCGATCGCCCGGAGTTGCGCGGCCGGCCGGTGATTGTCGGCGGGCTCGGTCCGCGCGGCGTTGTTAGCGCGGCCTCGTATGAGGCGCGGGCATTCGGGGTTCATTCCGCCATGCCGGCGGTCGCGGCTCGCCGGTTGTGCCCCCAGGGCGTGTTCCTGCCGGGCCGCATGGCGCACTACGTCGCGGTCTCGCGCGAGATTCAGGCGATCTTCGAGGAGTTCACCCCGGAGGTGGAGCCGCTGTCGCTCGATGAGGCGTTTCTCGATGTCACCGCCTCCTTGCGGTTGCTGGGGGCGCCCGCGGATATCGGCCGGGAGCTGAAGGCGCGGGTGCGCGCGCGCACGGGCTTGATCGTATCGGTCGGGATCGCGCCGTCGAAGATGGTGGCGAAGATCGCCAGCGCGCTGAGCAAGCCCGACGGCTTGCTCGAAGTCCAGCCCGGGGAGGTGCCGGCGTTTCTGGCGCCATTGTCGATCGAACAGCTCTGGGGGGTGGGGCCGGTAGCGCAGGAGCGGCTGCGGCGCGCCGGCTTACACACCATTGGTGATATCGCGCGTGCGGGTGCGGCGGTGCTGCACGAGCGGCTGGGCGGATTCGGCGTCGAGCTGTGGCAGTTGGCCAGCGGCGAAGACGGCCGGCGGGTCGAGGCGGAACGCGAGCGCAAGTCGTACGGCGAGGAGAACACCTTCGAGCGCGACGTCAGCGATGGCGAGCCGCTGCGGCAGACCATCATCGCGCATGCCGAAGCGGTGGCGCAACGGCTGCGGCGCGATCAACGGCGCGGCCGCACGGTTACCTTGAAAGTGAAGCTGGCGGAGCGCATCGGCCCCGGCCGTTATCCCTTGCTGACGCGGCGGCTGACTCTGCCGGAAGCAACAGATGACGGCAAGGTGATCGGCGACGCGGCTCTGGGGCTGTGGCGGAAATGGGCGCTGAAGCGGCCGATTCGGCTGATCGGGGTCTCGGCCAGCGGCATCAGCGAGGCCGGCCCGCCGCAGCTCTCGCTGTTCGATGATGCGCCGGCGCAACTTGCCCGCAAGCGCGGTGCGCTCAACCGCGCGGTTGACGCCATCGTCGAACGCTTCGGCGACGCCAGCATCTCCCGCGGCCTGGCCCGTGCCGAGAAGGCTGCCCCCACGCTGTCGCTCAAGTCCCGCCGTAATTCACAATCGTAGCGCCGGCGCCGATACCGGCCGGAGTCCGCCACGTCGCATCTCGCAAACGGGCCACCCTGGTTGACCGCCTGGCCTGAAATCCGGCCGCGGCTCTACAGTGGCCACCGTTCCGGAGGTGCGGAGGTGCGCGAAAGCACGCGCCGGCTTCGGGGGATTTCCCCCAGCGAAGAGGGGATTCACCCAAGACCGGTCGCGGTTGCCACGCCAGCGGTCCGAGTGCGTACGCGGATGGCTGTGGGGCATGACTGTTGCTCCCGCAAACTGGCTGGGATGTTAGGCCGAGAAGTCCGAAGAGCCGGCGAGGAGGCGTGATCGGGAGACACGTTGAAGCTGTTGCGACTCGTCCCCGGATTTCGCACCCGGCTGGAGTTGCCGCAAGATGAACAGGGGCACACAGAATACCAAGCCGCTCTTCATCCTATCCCTTCTGGGTATAGGAGTCGCTGTGTCGGCCCTGACGCTCGCTAGTAGCGCTTTCGCGCGGGGTCCGATCTACCTCAAAGATCCAAGCGGCAGCGCCGTCGCCGCGGGTAGTAGCACGCCGTACAGCCCGAAGATGACGTGCTCCGGTGCGACTGCGGACGCCGTGCAGTTCTTCGGTTCCCCGCCCGTGATCGGCAACGCCGGCTGCCACGCCAGCATCATAAATGGCTACGGTCTGAGCCAAAACGACGGAGAGTGCAAGGTTTTCGATGCCGGGGCACCCGCTTGGATCACGGTGAGCGCGGCCACTCAGGACGCATGCAACACCGCTGGCGGTATGTGGTTCCCCGTTCTCGGCGCCTTATACGAGAGCGATCCGGCCAGCGCCTCCAAGGACCACGGGGCGGGCTCGCCTGCGTATGCCGTGCCCTTCGCGCGCCACGGTATCTCCGCCGGCTATCACTTCCAGCAGGGGCGCGATGCCCAGTCGGGCGAGGCCCCGCGGAACTACTTCCGGCTGCCGGGATTCGCCAGCTCCCATGGGATGTTCGGCGGCTTCAAGGACATTTTCGGCCGCCAGCTCGCCTCCCCTAGTGACAGCTCGCCCGCGCTCTTCGATATGAGCGCGTATGACTTCGCCACTTCGCAGTGCGCCTGGTGTCACCCCGGCGGCGGTAACATGGAGTATGACCGGGAAGGATTCCGCTACGACGGGGTTGGCGGGCTGTTCCAGAGCGGACCCAACCCCAGCCCCAAGGAAGGTGACTACTACAGCTTCGACCCTAATACCGGCACACTCGTCTCCAAGGCCCCGGACTGGCAAGCCGGCGGCGCTGGGGAAATCGACTGCCTCATTTGCCACACCGAGACAGCGTACGGTTACAGCCATCTGGCGCGCAGTCATGCGCTGTCGGAACGAAAAGCCCCCGGATACGCCGCCTCGTTCGGACTCGCGGGTCCAGACGGCGCGAGCGGATACCTGAGCATCCCGGCCTTGGGCGGTAACGGTGTGAACCCCGATGTCAGCAGCATGACGTGGAACGAGCAGAACTGGTTCTTCAGCTGGCTCACTTACACCAGCGTCTCAGGTGTCTACATCGAGGACGCCCGCCCCATCCCTCCGAAAGAGGCTTGCGCCCAGTGCCACTTCGCCGACGCGAGCGTCACCGGCAACGGTCCCGCGGGCCAGCCTCTGGGCTATAGTTCCTTCCAAAAGATCCTGCTCGCGGGAACCGTTGACGACGCCGACATGGTGCTGCCGGGAGGCAAGAACAGCGTGGACTGGAGGATCTTCCACGGCCGCGCCGGCAGCGACAAGCGGGGCATGTCCATCAACGATGCCAACAACCCCGACGCGCATATTGACGCCGGCACCAACTGCTCGACCTGCCATTATCTCTTGGGCGCCGCGGGCAACTATCAGGACCCCTGCCTCGTCTGTCACACCGAGTTCTATGGCGCTCCGTTCACCGATCCGGTAACGCCCGCGACCCCCGAGATATTCCCCGCCGTGACCGACGGTAGCGGCAACCTCATTCAGCCGGCGCGCGAGGTCTTCAAGATCGATCACCAGTTCGCCCGGGGCAACAGCAAGCCGGAGGGAGCCGGGACCGACCAGTTCGACAACACGGTGACCTGCCAGAGCTGCCACATCAACCGCACCCACCCCAACACCGGCTCCGCACCAGACCCGGCTTCCGCGCACGCGGCTTTTCCTGCCCTGCATTTCGATCGCATCGATTGCAAGACCTGTCACATCCCGCTGGTGAACGGGCCGATGAAATTGGACACGGTTGATTTCACCGCCGGCTACTATCAGCAGGGCGCGCGCGAGCAGCGCAGCGCGGCCCCGTCGGGCATCGGCTTCAAGCCGCTGTATGTCTGGCGGACCAAGACCCATGACGGCAGCGGCATGCACATTGTGCCGGTATCCGTGGTCAGCGTTGCCTGGTGGGGCGACGCCCTCTCGTGGAACCTCGACGGCAGCGCGGCGGCGCAGCGGCCGGTATTACAGCGCACGGCGCAAGTGGCAGCTGAGGCCCTGCGTGCCGCTTACGGTGACAGCGACGGCAACGGTACCTACGATTGGCCGCTGAACCGCGCGCAAGGGGGCGACGTTGCCCTGATCGTCAACACGGCTCCGGAAGTGACCGACATGGTGGCGCGGCTGCGAACCGGCGGCGTCGCGGAGCCGGTCATGAACCTGTCCTTCGAGCAGCAGACCGTCAATCATAACGTGGCGCCGAAATCGTCCGGCAGGATTCTCGGCTCGCCGGCCGGCGGCGGTTGCGTCATGTGCCACTCCAGCAGCGATCCGAATAGTCCCGACTACAGCATCAAGTCGGTGGGCTTCTTCGACAAGACCTTCACCCTCTTCGGTCAGCCCACGGACGGCGGCGCCGGGATCGTACAAACCGCCGTGAATATCGCCGGCAGTGCCACCGCGGCCGAGCGCATCAAGGCCGTGTTTGACACCAAGAGTGATACCGGGAGCGCGGTGGTCATCGATTTGTCCGGCTCCCCCGGGAGCACCATTCGTAACACTCTCAATCAAGACGAGCTTCTGGGCCGCGCCGCCTACGCCGACCCCACCGTCGCCGGTGTCCCTTCACCTACCGCGATGTTCTCCTACGTTCTCAACGGGCTGAGCGTCGCCTTCGATGCCTCCGCCTCCTACTGCCCGAGCGGGAACTGCTCCTATTCGTGGAACTTCGGCGATTTGTCGGCCGGTTCGGGAGTGGCGCCGTCGCACACCTACGGCGCCGCCGGCACCTTCAGCGTGCGCGCCACGGTGCTGGACAACGTGAACTTCACCCAGCACACCAAGTCCTCGCCGATTTCGGTCGTGGCCGCCGACCTGCCGCCGCTGGCGAGTTCCGTGTTCAGCTTCGGCGCCGACACCTGGACGGCAACCCTCGTCGATGCCTCGGTGGATGACGACGGCGTGCGCCTGGTGACGGTGAACTGGGGTGACGGCACCATGCTGGCGACGGGATCGGCAGGGGATACCTTTACCCACACCTATTTGAACGTCGGTCCGTTCACGATTACCCACAAAGCCATCGACACGCTGGGCCAGCAGGACAGTGAGGCCCTTACCGTCAGCCCGGCCTACTTCACTATTGCCGGTACCGTCGTGAAGAGCGCCACCGCTACTTGGGCCGGTGGTCAGTGCACCATCCAGTGTTCGACCCAGACGGTCTGCGCCAGAACCGCCGGCGCAAATCCACCCGGCTGCGGGGCAAATTGGAATGCGAGCGCCGGCCGCTGCGAGAAGCCGATAGGTACGGCTTACGCCAGTCACACCTTCGCCTCGACGCAGCAAGCCTGCACGGCCGTGGTCTCGGCCAGCGTTCAGGTGAAGAAGGGCACAAGCGTTGTCAGGACCGTCTATACGGCGGCCAATGGGACGTTCTCGGCCGGCTCGCTCAAGCCGGGCACATACACACTGACGGTGACCAAAGCCGGCTACAGCTTCACCGCGCCGGCGGCCACGATTGCGCTGGGGCCGAGCAGCCTGGGCAACGGCATCGCCGCCACCGCCCCGTGAGCAAGAGGGCGCCGCCATGACCGGCGAATTGCCGTGCGCCCAGCAGCGCTTACCCGCAATCGGACGGCCAGCGCCGCTGTTGCTTGCGCGGTTGTGCGTCTTTCTCCTGCTGAGCGGCGGGGCGCTTCCCATCGCGGCACTCGACTATCCCCATAACGCCGCCAACAGTATTGACTGTCGCTCGTGCCATCAGGTGCACCAGGGAGTCCTGCCAAGCTGGCTGCCAAGTTCGGTGCAGCACGTGCCCGAGAACCTCGACAACACCCCGCGCAACTCCTGGTGTTGGAGCTGTCACAACGACATTGTGGCCCCATTCGTGAAGACGCACTCGAGCTTAGCGGTCGGCAGCAAGTACGGCAGTTGGAGTGTCGAGTGCACAACTTGCCACGAGGTCCACAAGCAGCGGCAGCTCCAGAGCTACGGTAGTGCGAGCGACCTGTTCGCCGGCGTGTTGACGGCGGTGTCGCCGCAGACGATGACGATGGCGGGCGCCGGTTGGACTCCCGACCGTTGGGCGGGAAACATCGTCATCGGCGATATCGCGGATCGCTCCGTTAACTATCACATTGTGTCAAACACGATCGACACCCTCACCGTCACAGGGACAGTCGATCAGGCGCGTAGTCGCCCGGGCGACGCCTTCGCGATTGCTTACGGCGGGCTCATCCGGGCCACCGTCACGACGCCCAGCAGCGGTCCGCGAGCGGTGCGCTTCTTTGCCGATACCGGCTCCTACTCCTTCGCCGACGGCGACAGTACTTACGACGGCATTTGCGAGATCTGCCACACGCAGACCGGCCACTTCCGCAACGACGGCAGCGCCCCCGATCAGAACCACGCCAACATCGGCGGCGGGGCTGGACGCAAGTGCACCACTTGCCACACTCACGCGGCTGGGTTTGCATTTGCCGGGCACACCGGCGCTACCGGCGGCAGCTGCGGTACGGCCACCACCTGCCACGGCACCCAAGGCTCGCATGCAATCCACGTGGGGCCGCAGTTGGGGTTGGGCTGCGCCACCTGCCACGACACCGCCAACTTGCCGCTCTTCAATGACGCGCAAGACCTGGCGATCACTACGGCTTGCAGCCCCTGCCATAGCCCCGGTGGCAGCTACGACGGTGTGAACGATACGGTGGTCGGCGCCAAGAACAACTGGGAGACCGGGGTCTATGCCGGGGCGGAGTTGAAACCCGGTAAGGAGCATTGGTGCATCACCTGCCACGACGAAGTACCCTCGGTCGTCCAAGGCCGAAGCGCGCCGAACAAGGTGGGAAACAACAGCAGCTACGGGTACTACGTCACCGGACACGGCCGGCCGGCAACATACCCGGCGATGTCGTGGCAAGCCACCTCAGGTGACAGCGGCAACCCCGGAGCGAACCAGAGCTGCACCAATTGCCACGACGCCAGCGCGCCACACATCGGTGCCAGCAGCGAGCGGTTGCGTTATCCGAACAACCAGGACAACACGCTCTGCACCCAATGTCACGAACCGGGAGGCCCCGCGCACCACTCTCCGGACTTCTACACGACGTCCGCAGCGTTCGAGACCTCGGCCCACGCCGGCGCGCTCTGTACCGATTGCCACGAGGTGCACGGAACCTCGTCCGCTGCGATGACGAAAGCCAACAAGGAAGGCCTCTGTGATTCATGCCACAGCGGTCACGCCGGTCACGCTCTTCATGTGGAGTTCGCAACCGGCGGCAAGAGCTATTCCCTCGAATGCGTCTCTTGCCACAATGTCCACATCGTGACCGGACTGACGTCGGCGGCGAATCCCAATGTCTCAGCACTGACCAGGTTCACCAACAATACCGCGGTGTGGGGGGACAAGAACGGCCAGAAGATGAGCAACTACGCCGGCAGCGGCAAGTATCAGACGCCGAGCGGCGATGTTATGGATGGCACGCAACTCCCAGACTACGTCACCTTCTGTCTCGATTGCCACTCCACTCCGCAGGCGGAGTTCGGGCCGCACGGCAGCATCAGCTGGTCCAGTGACAACCATGGGCTCGTCTCTGCCAACGTCCCCAACGGGGGCGGCGCCGCCCCGAACTGGTTCTCGTTCGGCGTGGCGGAGGGCTGGGATGGCGACGATTGCACCGGCGCTCAGGCGCAGTGCTGGCCGGTTATTCCGCGAGGGCGCGGCGAGATGGTCTGGTCGCGCTCCGCTTACGCCCAACAGGAGCGGATCGCCGGCGTCAACTTCGTGCTGTCGTGCAGCGACTGCCACGTTACGCACGAGGCCGGAATCGGCGCCAAGATGAGAGCGACGATCAACGGCAACCCCGGTGGCCGCTCACACAATACGCTCTGCAACGCGTGCCACTACTATTACTCGGATTGGCACGCCGGCATGTCGTGCGGTAACGCCGGTTGTCACAACGCCGGCAATTGGGGTCCGCGGGATTGCGACAATTGCAACACTATCCATGGCATGTATCACGCGAGCGGCGCCGGCTCGACTCGGACATGGAACGGAGCGCTCGTGCTCGATCTCCGCTTCGAGGGCGGCCTGAACGACTCCGGCAGCTTCCGGCTCCACGGTCGCTGGTACTCAGCCGCCGGCTCATTCGCCGCCGGCAGGGTCGGCCAGGCGGCAGTGTTTGGCGAAGACGTCGGCGTGGCAGTCGGCACCAAGGACAACTATTGGTCCACGGACGAAGGCAAGCACGGCACCTGGAAATATACGGAGATGAAATACGCCACCACGCTCGAAGCCTGGGTCAATCCGAACGATGACAGCAAGAGCGAATATACGATTTTTCGTAAACACACCGGCTACGACTCGGGGGGGTACGGCTTCTCGCTGAAACAAGTCGGCGCCACTCTGCGCGCGGCTTTCAACATGCAGGCCGACAACAACGGCTTCGCTCAGGGCGGCGCCGCCGGGGTGCGCGGCGCGTACAGCGCGGTCGCCGTACCGCTCAACCGCTGGACCCATGTCGCCGCTGTCTTCGACGGCGCCGGCCCGGACCGTAATCCGGCCGATCCGCGGGTGGGCAGAGTGCGGATCTACGTCGATGGGGAGGACGTGACCACCAGCGATGCCACCGGCAACAGCATGCAGCCGGAAGCCGGCGAGACATCGATCTTTGCGTATTCGGAGAACAGCCCGTGGAATCAGACCATTTGCTACCAAGCGCAGTGGTGTGCTTCGGAGTTCGCGGTCGGAGGTTTCGACTGGGAGGCAACCAACTTCCTGGGCATGATCGATGAGGCCAAGGTCTGGAACGTGAGCAAGGACGCCGGCTATTTCGCCGCGGTCGATGCGCAGTCCGCGCCGCGAATCAGCACGGTCACGGGGATGTACGGAAGCGACGAGCTGGAAGTTCTCTTCTCGGAAGGCGTCTATGCCACCACGGGCGGCAGCTTGCAGCCGGACGATTTCACCCTCACCGATCTCGACGACGGGCGCACGATAGTCGGCGTCAGTCACGGGGCCGGGGCGGGTAGGGCAACCGTGCGCTTGAGCGCGCCGCTGGATACCGCGAATGACGCCGGAGTTGATGCACTGGCTCCCGCCAGCACCTCCGTCTTCGACGAGTACGACAACGCCGCCGCAACTGACGCTGTCACGATTACGGTGGCGGGTGGATGCCCCAGCGGCGAAACCAGCTTCCAGTTCGACGAGCCCGCGGCCACCGCTGCCATCGTTGACCAACAGCAGGTGCTGTTCGGCGCCGTCAACGATCCGGCGCAGACGCTGTCGGGCGATGGCTACTACACCGGCGATGGCGTCAATAACTACGTTGACTTCGAGTACAACCCCACCTGCCTGCAGGCGTCAACGAGCATGACGATCGAGGCCCGCATCAAGCCCACCGGCCTGGCCGGCACCGCCCAATACGTTAAGCGTGTGTTCGCTCGGGACGGAGGCGGCAATTACCAGATGTCGGTCTGGCGCAACAACAGCTGGGCGGGCGGCACGTTCAACGCCCCGAGCGGCACGGCCGCAATCGCCTTCTGGGTTAGTCCGGTCGATGCTCACGGTGGTAGTGCATGGAAGCCGGTGCTGACCGACTACGTCGCCTGCCCGATCGTGTCGGATCACTGGTATCGAGTGAAAGCCGTTTGGAGCTCGAACAAGCCCGGCGGCGTACCGGGCCAGTTCTTTGTGCCGGCGGACATCTACGTCGATGACGAAGGAACAGACGGAAGCGGAACGGGAGAGAGTTGGTCGGGCAGCGCCAACTGTACCAACAGCAGTCAATCCTACAGCAGCGATATCTCCAAGCTCTACACCGGAGATCAGATCAAGACCGCTGACGGTGCCTTCACCATCGGCGCTAACGTCACCAATCACGCCAACAACGTCTTTCAGGGACTGATCGACTGGATCAAGCTCGACCTCACGGCGCCCGCCGGCACGCTCGGCCTCGAGCGCACCGGCATGCCCGCGGTGACGCCCACGGCCAGCGCATTCCGCTTGCCGACGACAGTGAGCCAGCACACGCCGGCGACGCCGATGGCAAAGCCGCCCGATGCCTCGACGCCGACACCGGCAGCCACGGCGACCCGCACGCCGGCGCCGACTCCCATACCAACCGTGACCCCTTCCGCCACCGCGACGCCGACCGAAACCCCCGCCATCACACCGCCGACCCACAGCTCAGAGGTGGCCCACCCGCGCCCACGCCAGAGACTGCGCCGATCGCGGCCGAAGGCCGCCGAATCCGTACGCCTTGGAACTTCACCCGGCACAAGGTGCAGCTGGCCGCCGCGTGGCCGAGATTGTCAGGGCACAGCTTTGCCAGCTCATGCCCTTTGGGGTCTCCCCAGACGTATTTCGCAGGATTGAGGGCTTTCTCAACCAAGTGCCGGCAACTATTTCACTTCTTGTGGTGCGCGCTCCCCACTGGGTGGCGGGCGCGCCAACGGCGCACGCCCAACAACAGCGTCACCGCCACCGCGACCAGAAGTGCCGCAGGCGAGGCTGCCGGCGCGATTACGGTGCGGTCCGTGCAAGTTCCTTCCTGGCCCGCAACGTCGCATTGCTGCCGCAGGCCGCCGCAGGAAGAGTTGCAGCACACGCCGTCGGCGCAAAAGCCTGAAGCACACTGGGCAGGATCGCTGCACGGGTCGCCATCGTCATGCTGCGGCGGCGGGCAGCCGCAATCCGGCTGGCACTCCCCAGGGCAGGCGACGTCATCTGTGCCGTCGCACTGCTCGCCCGGATCGAGATTGCCATCGCCGCAATCGGGAGGGCAGGCGCCGCTGGACTGCTCGACGCATTGCGGCCCGCTCTGGCTATCCACGCACAGGTTGGAGCTGCACACCCCGGTTTGATTGCAGCTGATCGAAGGCTCCCCGCGGCACTGTAGGCCGGCGGGGCTGCTGACGCACTTGTCGCCGCTGGTGCAGGCGCTGCCGTCGTCGCACGGGTCGTTTTCGTTTTTACCATCGCAGGGCGTGGTCGAACAGGTGGCCGGACAGGTATCGCCGACCTCATCGCAGCAGTTGCCGGCCCCGACGCAGGGATTGCCCGCGTGGTTGCCGCAGACGCCCAGAGCACACGTGTCGGCCCCGTTACAGTATGAGCCGTCGTCACACGCGCCCTGACTCGCGGTTAGCTGGCAGTTACCGAATTCACCAACGAAGATGCACTGGTCGGTAGTGCACGGATTGCCGTCGTCGCAGCCGGCAGAGGTGCTACAGGGCAGACCTTGCTTGGTGCCGCTGCTGCCTCCCGGCACCCCGTCGCGGCAGACCGCACCGAACTTGGTGACCGCCGACTCCGCGATTACCAGCGGCTGGGCTGCGTTAGGATCGTACTGGCAGAGATCGAAGCAACCGCTCTTCTCGGTCTGGTTACAAAGCCATTGCTGGCCTGATGGCAACGCGCTCTGCGAGACCGGAAAGAGAACCTCGGTAAGATTCGCCGCCACCGGCGGAGCGATGGCGACGTTCTCGCAGTTCGGGTCGGGGCACGGGCCCCCGTTGACGCCGAAGCCGCAGTCGTAATCAGCGGGAACTCCGGCCTTGGGGAGGCAGGCCGAATAAATGCTGTCCGGCAGGAAGAGGCAGATGTTACACGGGAACTGAAGCGGCTTGAGCAAGTCGCGCGGGTCGCCGGGCGTCAACTGCGGCGGCGGCGGTGGTGGTTGATCGGCGGGCGGCGGCTGGTTGAGACACTCGGACACGAACGCCAGGCCGTTTTCATTGCCGGCACTGAAGCTGGAGAACTGGCTATATGATTGCGGCCCCGGTTGCGGCGGCACGCCGATGATTATTCTGGCCTCCGCAAGCGGCCCAAGGGCAACGTTGTCCTGGACCTGCGGGTTGATGACCGGAACCTCTTTGTGAATGTGGAAGTGCTTGGTGTAAAAGCCGAGGTCGATCGAGAAATCGATGCGGATTCCTGCCTTGACCAGCAGCTCGGCGAAGGTCTCGAGGGCGCTGCGCAGCACGACGGCGGTGTCCGGAGCGGGATTGCAGTCCGGGGGCAGGCTCTTGAACCGGCCTTCCTCGAAGGAGAGCTGAAACTGGCTTGAAAATGCCGCGTCGAGATCCGAGGTGGCGTACACTTCGGCGTTATCGAGGCTGAAGGGCGGAATGCTCAGCTTGATGCCAAGCGCATCGAGGCCATAACTAACCTTGACCCCGGCACGAAAGCGGTTGGCCGGCTTCTTCTCGTCCGCGGCACGCGCCACCGAA
This sequence comes from Deltaproteobacteria bacterium, assembly GCA_016210005.1. Lineage (NCBI taxonomy): Bacteria > Pseudomonadati > Myxococcota > Myxococcia > Deltaproteobacteria bacterium. The sequence continues at coordinate 32,027 of JACQVA010000097.1, forward strand.
AAGTCGAAGTCAGGCCGCGGCGGAAAGTTTCCCGGCGGCGGGCTCCACGCCGGGCTGGCGTGATCGGGGTCACGACCGCCCAGCCCAAGGATCGAATCCCAGCCGGAAGTCGGCTCAAGGGATTGCCCTGCCAGATTCGATGCCAGCAGTGCGCCGCTCGAATCGCCGACATCGAGCAAGCGGCGAGTGGCGCACGACAGCGCACGCTCGGTACGAAAGTTCCCGTCGGCCCAGTTGGACGTCGCCGCCTCGAAATTGGCTTCGTAGTCGAGGCGCGGCGTCACGCTCACCGGCCCAATCGGGGTGTAGATCGAAAACGGGCCGACCTTCAGGGTGAGGTTGTGTTCAAGGTCGTCGCTGTTCATCCGCAGCAGCCACGGGTCTTCAAAGGCGTAGTCGGCACAAGTGATGGGGCCATCGGAATCGTGCACCAACTCCGCGGTAAAGTTCTGGGTCTGGTTGTTCACGCAGCCGAGCACCGGCAGGCAGAAGTTGACCGAGTGGTAGCCGCGCATGCGGCGGGCGGGCAGGTTGAAGTTGACGAATCCGACGCGCTGGTCGATGGCTATGTTGCCGATCACGATCGGCAGGCTCTTGCTCAGGTGGATGCCGGGTCCGCCCAACGACGGGTTGCGAGCCGGCTTGGCCAGGTCACGCAGTAGACACAAAGCGGCTTCGCCGATCGGCTGCCCTCGTCCGCCCAACCCGCAGTAGTCGATCGGAACCGGCTTGACGGGGCTGAGGTCGGTACCGGCCACCAGGTCGGTGATCGGGTGCCGGCAGCATTCACACCTGCCGCACTGCGCCGGTGCGATGCCGAGATTGCAGAGATCCGTGATGACCTCTTCGACGAAGCTGCCCACTCCCGAGGGACAAGCGCTGGCCGTGCAGGCCACGCTCGTTCCCAACAGCGGCACACCCGTCTCACCCCCTTGAGTGGTGATTCCCGGGCACTCGGCGGGTGCCGCAAGAACCGGCGGCGCAGGTAACAGCAGTGCCGCCAAGAACACGGCGCGCCAAAGGCCTCTACGACCGCCAAGTCGGCCAGACGACATGGCCCGCCCAGCTACCACAAAACCTTCCGGCCTCCAACCGGTGCTGCTCGCTCGCGCGCAAGCGTTGGGCGAATTGAATCCGTGCATCGCCGCTGGTAAGAGTCCCGCACACCGCTGTTCGTCATGGACTACAAGCACACGCTCAACTTGCCCAAGACCTCGTTCCCGATGCGCGCCAATTTGCCGCAGCGCGAACCCGAGATGCTGGCTCAGTGGGAGACGATGAGCATCTACGAGCGCTTGCAGCAGGCAAACGCCGGGAAGCCGAAGTTCATCCTGCATGACGGCCCGCCGTACGCCAACAACAACATCCACCTCGGCCAGGCGCTCAACAAGATCCTCAAGGACTTCATCGTCAAGCTGAAGTCGATGTCCGGCTACTTGGCGCCTTACATTCCGGGCTGGGACTGCCACGGCCTGCCGATCGAGCTGCAAGTCGAGAAGAAGCTCGGCCGGGGCCGCGGCGGCGCGGACCCGGCCGAGGTCATCAGCCGCTGCCGCGCGCACGCGCTGCAGTTCGTCGATATCCAACGCGAGGAGTTCAAGCGGCTCGGCGTGTTCGCCGATTGGGAACACCCGTACTTAACGCTTGACCCGCAATACGAGGCGGCCGAGGTGCGCGAGCTCGGCCGCTTCATGGCCTCGGGCGTGCTCTACCGGCGCAAGAAGCCGGTGTACTGGTGCCCGTCGTGCGTGACCGCGCTGGCCGAAGCCGAAGTCGAGTACGCCGATCACCAGTCGGCGGCAATCTATGTGGCTTTCAAATTGAGCGAGCCCTTACCGGCGGCGCTGGCGCCACTGCGCGGCCGCGAGGCGGCGGTGATCATCTGGACCACCACGCCGTGGACTTTGCCGGCCAACCTGGCGATCGCATTCCATCCCGATTTCGAATACCTCGCCGTCGAAGTCGACGGCCGGGTCTACCTGGTCGCGCACGGGCTGCTGGCCGCCACCGCGGCGGCGCTGAAATGGGCGGCACCGCGCGAGCTGGTGCGCATCAGCGGGGCGGAGTTGCACGGCGGCCGCGCACGCCATCCTTGGCTCGCCCGTGACTCGGTGTTTCTACTTGGCAGCCACGTAACCCTGGAGCAGGGCACCGGCTGTGTGCACACGGCGCCCGGGCACGGGGCCGAGGACTACGAAATCGGTGTCGCCAACGGCTTGGACGTCTACTGCCCCGTCGATGGCCACGGCAAGTTCACCAAGGACGTACCCGAGTTGGCCGGCCAGTTTGTGTTTAAAGCCGACGAGGCCGTGCTCGGTATGCTGCGGGCCGCGGGCGCGCTACTGGCGCAGCAGCGCTATACCCATTCCTACCCCCATTGCTGGCGGTGTAAACAGCCGGTGATCTTTCGCGCCACGGAGCAGTGGTTCATCCCGATGGAGAAGAACGATCTGCGCGCCCGGGCGCTGTCGGCGATCGACCGGGTGCAGTGGATTCCGCCGTGGGGCCGCGACCGTATCCGCGGCATGATGGAAAGCCGCCCGGACTGGTGCATCTCGCGCCAGCGGGTGTGGGGCGTGCCGATCACGGCGGTGTACTGCGAGGGCTGCGGCGAAGCGATCGCGGATGCCAGCGTGGCCGAGCACGCGGCGGCGCAGATCGCCGAGCACGGCTCCGGCATTTGGTTCACCGGCAGCAACGAGCAATTGCTGCCCGCCGACCTCCGCTGCCCGAAGTGTCACGGCCGGCAGTTCCGCCGCGAACGCGACATCCTCGATGTCTGGTTCGACTCCGGCGTGAGTCACGCGGCGGTGGTGGAAACCCGCCCGCAGCTCGGCGGGCGCGCCGATCTCTATCTCGAAGGCAGCGACCAGCATCGCGGCTGGTTTCACACCTCGTTGCTGACGGCGATCGGCACCGGTCGGCCGGCGCCCTACGGGGCGGTGCTGACGCACGGCTTCTTCGTCGATGCCGAGGGCAAGAAGATGTCAAAGTCGCTCGGCAACGTGGTGGCGCCCAAGGAGCTGACCAGCAAGTACGGCGCCGAGATCCTGCGCCTGTGGGTGTCGGCGGCGGACTATCGCGACGACATGCGCATCTCGCCCGAGATCCTCGAGCGCTTGCTGGAGGCCTATCGCCGCATCCGCAACACCGCGCGCTTCCTGCTGGGCAATCTCTATGATTTCTCCCCCGACCGCGACCGTGTGCCGCCGGCGGAGATGCCTGAGCTCGATCGCTGGATCGTGCACCGCACCCAGGCGCTGATCGCCCGTTGCCGTGAAGCCTATGATAACTACGAGTTTCATCTGGTCTACCACAGCCTGAACAATTTCTGTGTCGTTGATCTCAGCGCGCTCTATCTCGACATCGTCAAGGACCGGCTCTACTGTTCGGCGGCGGGGAGCCGCGAGCGGCGTGCGGCGCAAACGGTGCAGTGGCTCGTAGTCGATGCCTTGGCCCGGCTGATGGCGCCGATCCTGTCGTTCACCGCCGAGGAGATCTGGCAACATACGCCGGCAAGCGCCGGCAAGACGGCGAGTGTGTTTCTGGCCGGCTTGCCGGCGGCGGCGGCTGCGACCGACAGCGAGGCGCTGGGCGCCCGCTGGGAGCGTCTGCTGGAGGTTCGCGCGGCAGTAACCAAGGCCTTGGAAGAGGCCCGGCAGAGCGGGCAGATCGGCCACTCACTCGATGCCCGCGTGCAGCTGGCGGCCGCCGACGGGCTGCGCCCCGCTCTGGCGGCGGCGGCCGCGGATCTGCCGGCGCTGTTCATCGTCTCGCAGGTCGAGTTGGTCGAGCGCTTGGAGGTGGAAGCCAGCCCGCTGTTGCGCGAGCTCAGGGTGCAAGTGCAGCCGGCGCGCGGCGCCAAGTGCGAGCGGTGCTGGAACTACAGCGAGGCCGTGGGCACACACGCGGATCATCCCGGCTTGTGCGATCGCTGCCAGGGCGTGGTGGCGAGCGCATGAGCCGTTACGTCTTCGTTGGCGCTCTGGCGCTGGCGGTGGTCGGGCTCGATCAGGCCGCCAAGTGGGCGGTCCAGAGCCGGATGGAGCTGTACCAGTCGATCCCGCTGGTCGACGGCTTCTTCCACCTGACATACGTGCGCAACAGCGGCGGTGCCTTCGGCTTCTTGCGCGAGACCAGCGCGGCGGTGCGGCTGCCGTTCTTTATCGCGGTTTCGAGCGCCGCGGTGGTTGCGCTGTTGTACTTCGTGCGCCAAGTCGCCCCCGGCCACCGCCTGCTGCTGTTCGCCCTCGGGGGCATTCTCGGGGGCGCGCTGGGAAATCTGATCGACCGCATGACCGCCGGTACCGTGGTTGACTTCTTAGACGTGCACTGGCGCGGCTGGTACTGGCCGACCTTCAATGTCGCCGATTCGTTCATCAGTACCGGCGTAGTGATTCTGCTACTGCACTCACTGTTTGTGCGCGAGGAGAAACCGCCGGCGGGTGCCTGAGCGGTGCGGCGAGGCGTCGGCGAAACGCCGGCTCTACTTGAAGGGCCGCGGTTGCCACCACGGATAGAACGGCGGCAGGTCGCGGCTGGGCTTCATGGTAAACGCGGGCGGACGTTTTTCGAGAAATGACTTCACCCCTTCCACCGCATCGGGCGAGCTGCCCATGAAGAAGATGCACTGCGAGTCGAGCTGGTGCGCGGCCATGGGGTGATCGGCCCCGAGCATGCGCCAGAGCATTTGGCGTGAAAGCGCCACCGACATTGCCGAAGTGGTGTCGGCGATCTCGCGGGCGAGGGCGTGAGCGGTGGGCAGCAGCGCTTCCGGTGCCAGTACGCGGCTCACGAGCCGAGCCTGCAGTGCTTCCGCGGCGTCGAAGACGCGCCCGCTGTACACCCACTCGGCCGCCTGGCTGATGCCGACGATGCGCGGCAGGAAGTAGCTGCTGCATGCCTCCGGCACGATGCCGCGGCGGGCGAAAACGAAGCCGATGCGGGCGCTGCTGGCGGCCAGGCGGATGTCCATCGGCAAGGTCATGGTGATGCCGACGCCGACGGCGGGCCCGTTGATGGCGGCGATAACGGGCTTGGTCGATTCGAAGATCCGCAAGCTCACCAGGCCGCCGCCGTCGCGGTGATCGGCAATGGTGTCGCGCGCGGTGTTGTCGAAGGTGTCGCCGCCAGTGCTGAGGTCGGCACCGGCACAGAAGGCGCGCCCGGCACCGGTGACGATGACTACCCGCACATCGTCGTCGCGATCGGCCCGCTCGAAGGCGTCGAGCAGCTCGCGGCACATGGTCGGGGTGAAGGCGTTGAGCTTGTCGGGCCGGTTCAGCGTGATGGTTAGAACGCGATCGGTGACCTCGTACCGGATTTGCTCGTATTGCATCTCAGCCCTCCGGCGTGTGGGCTTACTGCGGGTGCAACCCGGCAGGCAACATGTCGGATGCAGTCGCCCAAGGCTGCTGGTGAGCGGCGTCACTTGATTACGACAAATCCGGTGTAGCCGGCTCCTGGTCCCTCGATCAGCAGCTGGCGCTTGCAACTCCACCAGGGTGCGATGGGGGTGCCGTTGCTGGGCGAACTGGTTTTGAGATCGTCGCACTCGACCTTGGCGGCAGACCACACGGAGGTGATCACCACCACCTCGCGGACGGCGGGAGTGAGCTTGAGTACGCACGGCTCGCTTCCGGGACAGGCCTCACCGACCGGCTTGCCCGTGGCCAGTAGCGCGGCCAAGTTGCGCAGCTCGACCGGCAGCGGCAGCGGATCGCGTAGCTCGACCGGCTGCGGGTCCCGCGTCTGCGTGCCCGCCTGCGGATTGAGCCGCAAACGGCGGCGCTCAGCGCGTTCGACGGCGCGCTGGGTTGCGCGGGCCTCAGGCTCAGGGACTTGCTCCTGAGCCAAGCCGGGAGGTGCAGCCAACAACACACCGCCGACAGCCAAAAGCATCAAGGACGCGGCCGTATAATTAGCAAGTCTACCCATTGAAGCCCTCCGTGTGTCGAGTCCGCCGTCGCAAGCCCGTCCTACGGGCCCGCCCGCCCGTGCGCTTGCGCACGGGCGGGTGGGATGTCGCGGCTATCGGATGCAGATGCTGGGTGCGTTCAGCTGCACGCCGCCATGGCCGTGGGAATGATGGTAGCGGCTGGGTTGACCGTGCCGTTCAAAGTTGGGCTATTGACGCAGGCGGCAGGTGTGTCGCACACGCCATCTGCGGGGGTGGTGTCGACACAACGGCAATAAATGAGGTTGCCGCCGTCGTCATCTGCGAGCATCGACGAACCCGCGTTGGCGGTAAAATTGTTGCGGTACCTGACGATGTTGGTGCCGGAGTCGAGATTGGTATTGCGCGTATCGAACACCCCGGAGTGCGTTACGCTGCAGCCGGACACCTCGACGGTGCCGTCCGAAGCATCGGTGCCACTCGAGTCGGCTTCGAGTCGGCTGTTAGCCGTGACTAGGGCGGTGCAGCCGGAGCCCGCACCGGCATCGATGGTGATATCTCCGCCCCAAGCCATTTCACCCTGACCCCCCACATCCATGTCACAGTCGACACTAGCGCCGCAGGTTGCCGTTATATCGATGTAGCCGCCGTCGCCACCACCGGAACCGCCGGTGGCGGTTATTGCGCTCACGGTGGCGCAGGAGAAGTAAGCTGCGTCGATGGAGATGTCACCGCCGTAGCCGCCATCGGTGCCGGCGCCATTGGCGTTGATGTCGCCGTTGATCGCGGCACTGCCCGCGGCGGTCAGGTCAATGGTGCCGCCGTCGCCTCCGGAAGCGCCCTTGGCTTGCATTCGTCTAGTGCTGGTGCCAACCGTAAGCGCGTCAGCCGAGTCGACGGTAATGTAACCGCCCCAGCCGTAGCTGCCACCGCCGTTCGTGGTGACGTTTCCAGTCAGGCTCACCGCGCCGGTTGTGCTGCTGATGTCTAGATTTCCCCCGTCACCACCATCGCCGCCATCGGCATGGACGGCACTGGTGCCGCTGACCGAAGAGCCGATAATGGCGATGTCGCCGGCGTAGCCGGCACTGTTGTCGGCATCGACATTCCTGCCATTCAGGGTGACGGCCCCACCCGCCGTGATGTCGGCCGAGCCGCCATCGCTCACGTCGATCGTGCCGGCGGAATTGCTGACGATGTTCGTCGTGACGTAGCCGGTGGTGGTGACGGTGATACACCCAGCTCGCGCCCTGAGCGTGCCCGAGACAATTAGGTTGGCGGCTTCGATGCTGAAGCAGCAGCCATCGGCTCTCAGTGTGGCGCTGGGGGCGATGGTGACGGTCTTGCTGCCGAAGTTGAGATCGCAAAGGCAGTCGATGTAATGCGTCCCCGTAATCGTGCAGGGGTCGCCGCTACAGATGCTGGTGTCGCATTCGGCCAGGGCCGGGCCGGCGCTGGCGGCTAGCGCTAATGTACAGGCGGCGATGGTACGCCAGGCGCGGCCTGCGGTCTTGGTAATGCTCCGAGTGGTCCTTAGTTGACGATACGTCTTCATAGCGCCCCTCCAAGGCAGTTGGTCAGAATAACACTGAACTCACGAGTCGAGTTGTGAATTGGCCTCTTGTCGCGCCCGCCTCACATTGCGATCACCCCCTTGCCATCAGATGTTGCGTTGTGCGCTGTGCTATGCGATCTTGCAAAGTATCTTGGACGAAAGACCGGGTCGTCAACAGGCCGATGATGTCATTGACGTAGTTGACTCAGTAAGTCGGAACATACTGACGTAGTATTCTCAGAACGAGCGAGGCGCGGGTATGCCGGAGATGGTGGGCACTGGTAGTCAGCCACAAGACCTGGCCCGAGCGCTGCGCTACTTCGCCGATCCGCAGGCGTGCGCGCGTATGGTGGCAAAGGTTCGCTGGCCGGGGGGCGTGACCTGCCCGCAGTGCGGCGGTAAGCGGGTACGCTTCATAGCCACGCGTTGCCTGTGGGAATGCGCCACCAAGCATGAGAAGCGGCAGTTCTCCGTCCGCGTTGGGACAATCTTCGAGGACAGCGCCGTCGGGCTGAACAAGTGGCTGGCAGTGATCTGGATGCTGGCCAACGGTAGAACGCGCATCAGCTCGCGGCAGGTCCAGCGAGTGCTGGGGGTGAGCCAGAAGACCGCGTGGTTCATGTTGCGGCGGCTGTGGTTAGCGCTGGAATTGGGCGGTGCCGCCGGCGCCGAGGGTTAGCCGGCCGCGGGCGCGGCCGCAGGATCGCGTTAGGAAAAGGGGGGTGCATGGCAGGCGAGGAGCAAGGCCATTCGAGCGAGCCGGTTACGTTTCAGCGATTCGAGGCTCTGCTGAAGCGGCTGATAGCGGTGCCGAAGCGGGAATTGGATCGGCGCATCGCTGCCTATCGGACGCCGCGAAAGCAGAAACAGGACTGGCAGCGAGAGAAGTCCAGCCAGTAACGGCTCGCCCAGCTGTGGGCTACCTTCGGATAGGGTAGCTTGATTCTGGCTGGTACCAACGCTGAAACGGGCTAAGGTGTCGGACGCAGAGAACCAAAATGAACCGAATGCGGAGCGACTTCCACCAGCCGAGGATGCCGGCGCCGGAAGAGGCGCATCCGGGCCGCACGGCCCGGATGCCGGTGCCGGCGACTCATTTCGTTACCGGTGCGCGCCTCGAGCCGCCGTTTCCCGAGGGCAGCGCGCTGGCGTTGTTCGGCATGGGCTGCTTCTGGGGCGCCGAGCACAAGTTCTGGACGGTTGCGGGTGTGTACACGACCGCTGTCGGTTATGCCGGTGGCTACACTCCCAATCCGACCTATCGGGAGGTGTGCACAGGTTTCACCGGCCATAACGAAGTGGTGCGGATCGTTTTCGACCCGGCTGTGGTCGATTACCTGACGTTGCTGAAGGTCTTCTGGGAGAGCCACGACCCGACGCAGGGGATGCGCCAGGGCAACGATGTCGGCACCCAGTATCGCTCGGGGATCTACTACTACGACGGGGCACAGCGAGAAGCGGCGCAAGCCTCACGTGACGCGTACCAGCGCAGGCTGAGCGCCGCTGGTTACGGGCGGATCACGACGGAGATCCTGCCGGTGCCCGAGTTCTACTACGCCGAGGCGTACCACCAGCAGTATCTGGCCAAGAATCCGGCCGGCTACTGCGGCCTCGGCGGTACCGGAGTCACTTGCCCGATCGGAGCCGGAGTGGCGGGGCAGGCGAAACGTCAGTGCTCGGCCGGTGAGGCCTGAGCTTCTTGCGACACGGAGAACGACGAGCCACAGCCGCAAGTGCGCGTGGCGTTCGGGTTCACGAACTTGAACCCGGCCCCATGCAGGCCGCTGACGTAATCGATGGTGATGCCGGCGAGGTAGGGGACGCTCGTCGCGTCCACCAGCATGCGCACGCCATCCTGGTCGATCACCTGGTCGTCGGGCTTGGGCGCGTTATCGAAGTTGAGCGAGTACTGAAAGCCGGAGCAGCCGCCGCCGACCACGGCGACCCGAAGGGCGTAGTCCTGTGCGAGGCCTTCGCGGGCGATGGCCTCTCTCACCATCGCCACGGCTCGCTCGGTCAGGGTAACCGGCGCGCTGGCGCTGGCGGCTTCAGGCGGTGCGGCATGCTCCATAAGCTGATCCTTTGGCTGATCCTTCGTGCGCGGCCACGGGTGAAGATTCAACAGCGTCGTTCGTCCACAGACCGTAGCCGCGAGATTCCGCTGTGTCAAGGCGATGTTGGACGCGAAACGCGCTTGCTTGAATTGACTGCCGGGTTTGGCTTATACAGGCGCAACGCGGCCAATCATGACGATCTCACCCCGATACCTCGTTCTTGCCAACCTCGTAGTGCTGGCGGCGATCGCGTATGCGGGGTCAGCGGTGGTTGGGACGGCGATCGCCTCCCGCCTCATCCCGGCACCGGCCGTGCATATCAGCGATGCCCCACCGCCGTTGGCGCGCGAGGGGCGCAAGCCCAACTCGTATTATGCCCTCATCAGCACCCGCGATATCTTCAACTCCACCAAGCCTGCGCCCGAGGTTCCCAAGGGCCCGCCACCGATAACCGAGCTGAAGGTTCGCTTGTGGGGAGTGGCGATCCACGCCGGCGGCAATTCCTCGTGCGTGATCGAGGACCTCAACACCCACCAGCAAAAGCTCTATAAAGTCGGCGACACGATCCAAGACGCCACCGTCAGCAGTGTGGAATGGGAACGAGTGATCCTGACCCGCGACGGGCGAGAGGAGATCCTGCAGATCACCCCCGACGCCCGCAAGCATGCAAGCCTGGTCGCCTCGGCCGTCGGGCACGGGGGGCCCGCTGCCCCTGCACCCGGAGCGGGCGCCGGTTCCAGGCCTGGGGACGATCGCATCCAGCTGGTCGGTGAGAACCAGTACGCCATCGATCGTAGTGAGGTCGACAGCGCGCTGGAAAACATGAGCCAGCTCTTCACCCAAGTCCGCGCCGTGCCGCACTTCGAGGGCGGCCGTTCCACCGGTTTCCGCCTGTTCGCCATCCGCCAAGACAGTCTGTTCGACAAGATCGGGCTCAAGAACGGCGACATCCTGCAGCGGATCAACGGTATCGAGATCAACGATCCCGGCCGGGCGATGGGGTTGTTCCAGGAACTGCGCAACGAACGGGAAGTGACGGTCGACCTCGTGCGCAATAAAGAGCCCAAGACCCTGAGCTACCAGTTCAGGTAGCAGACTCGTCCATGCGAGGAACTATGCCCCTAATGCGTCGTCCCGTCATTGTCCTAGCCGTGGTGATGGGCCTGTTGTGGAGCCTGCCCGCGGGCAGCCGTGCTCAAGAGGCCGAGGCGGAGGGCGATGAGAAGCAAATAACGATGGACTTTCAGGACGTCGATCTCGCCGTCCTGGTGAAGTTCATCAGCGACATCACCCACAAGAACTTCATCGTGGACGAGAAGGTCAAGGGCAAGATCACGATCATTTCGCCCTCGAAAATCAGCGTGGACGAGGCCTATTTGGTGTTCCAGTCGGTGTTGCAGGTGAAGGGATTCACCACAGTGCCGAGCGGAACGGTGATCAAGATCCTGCCGACCAAAGAGGCGAAGACCTCGACCTTGCGGACCATCGTGCCGAAGGGCGGTGTCTCACCCAGCGATGAGTTCATCACGCGCCTGATACCGCTCGAACACGTCGATGCCAACAACATGGTGAGCATCATGCAGCCCATGGTGTCGCCCGATGGCCTGCTGGCTGCCTACGCTCCGACGAACTCATTGATCCTCATCGACACCGCTGCCAACTCCGCCCGCCTACTGCGCATCCTGATCGAACTCGACGTCGAGGGGCGCGAGCGTGGGATCGAGGTGTTGCGGCTCAACTACGCTTTTGCCACCGAGATTGCCGCCACGCTGGCGCAGGTACTCGAGGAGGGGCAATCCCCGCAAGCAGGCGCCATGCCGCCGCCGGCCGCATCTCGGGCCGCCCGCGGCGGCGCCCCGGCTGCGGCTGGCGGGGCGGTTACCGGCGGGGTCACGCCGCAGCGCTCCTTCAAGATCATTCCGGACGAGCGCACCAACACGCTGATCGTCTTGGCCGGCCCGCTGGAAATGCGCCGGATCAAGGACCTCGTAACGCGGCTGGACGTGCCGTTGCCGCTCGGGACCGGGCGCATTCACGTCTACTACCTCAAGTACGCCAACGCTTTCGAACTCGTCGCTGTACTCGCCGATCTGATCGGCAGCGGTGGCGGTGGCGGTATGGGAGGCATGGGTGCGGGACTGCGCTCGCGTGGGATGCTCGGAGCAGCGGGCGGCATTCGGGGCGGACGAACAGGCCGCACCGGCATCGGCGGCGGGGGAGGTGGTTTTGGCGGGGGCTTCGGCGATGGCTTCGATGGCGGCGGCGGAATGGGCGGTGGCTTCGCTGCCGGCTCGCTGCGCGGCGGCAGCCGCGGCGGCCGCTCGGGCTCCCGTGCCGGCCTGAGCGCTGCAACTGGCTTCGGCGGGGCAGCCGCGGGCTCTGGGGCCGCGGGCGGCATCGGCGGTGCCGGCAGCGCAGAAGCTGACGGCGTGCGCATTACGGCCGACCCGGCCACCAACGCCTTGATCGTCAACGCCTCGCCACAGGACTACGAGACGATCAAGGAAGTTATTGAGAAGCTCGATGTGCGCCGGCGCCAGGTATACGTCGAAGCCATCATTCTGGAGGTGCGCTTGAATAAAGCGCGGGACCTCGGCTTCGATTTCCAGGGCGGCGCCGGACTCGCCAAAGGCGTCGGCCTCGGCCGTATCAACCTCAGCGGTAACCTCAACCAAATGCTCACCAGCCCGGCCGGGCTCGATGGTCTGATCCTGGCCGCGGCCAGCAATCAGACGGTGCGCTTGCCCGACGGCAGTACGGTCCCGGCGCAGGTCGCTTTGTTCACCGCGCTGCAAAACGATAGCGACGTGAACATCCTGTCGGCTCCCAACCTGCTCACCACCGACAACCAAGAGGCCGAGATCGTCGTCGGCCAGAACTTACCCTTTGTCGCCAGCCGCTCGACCAGTGAGACCAACCTAGCCAACCAGTTCAATACCATCGAGCGGCGCGATGTCGGCATAACGCTGCGGATCACGCCGCAGATCTCCGAGGGTGGCACGGTGCGGCTCGACCTCTTCCAGGAAGTCTCGGCGGTGGTGCCGTCGGCCTCGGATGCCCAGGCCATCGCCCTTGGGCCCACCACCACGATTCGCTCGGCAACCACGACGGTGGTGGCGCGCGACAACCAGACCGTGGTGATCGGCGGCCTGATCTCCGACGACATGGACAACAGCCACAGTCGGGTGCCGTTCCTCGGCGATATTCCCGTCTTGGGCAATCTCATGCGCAACACCAGCTCGCGCCGCGAGAAGATCAACCTGCTCATATTCCTGACGCCGCATATCGTGCGCAGCGAAGAAGACCAGCGCCGCCTGTCGCTCGAACAGCGCGATCGCTTGAAAGCATTCATGGAAGAGCAGCGCATCCCGAACAAGCGCACCGAAGTGCTCGACCGGCCCTCGTGGGAGACCCTGCCGCCGCCGGCAAAGGGCGGCGAGAAGAGCGACGAGAACGGCTCCAACTCCAATGGGCAGCCGCCCGCGGCGGGCTCCACCCCGCCGCTCAACGGCGCCGCCGTGGAGCCGCCTCGCTACGCGCTGCTGGCGAGCTTCTGGGAACACGGAAAGGCACCGGCAAGTCTGGCCGCTGCTAATGGCTTGGTGCCGCTGGCGCTGCCGGAGGACTCGGAGCTGCGTGGCCTGTTCGTCCGGGGCCAGGACGTCCGCTTTGAGAGCGACACCTACACCGCCTTCTTCCACTGCCTCGATACCTTTACCACCCAGGAGGAGGCATTGGTGGTTTACCCCGAAGGCCTGCGGGTGAGCGGCGAGCCGCGCGAGCTGCTACACTGGCGCGATCTCGCGAGTGACGCCTCGGCGCGCAACGCGCACTCGTGGACCGCGGCGCATTAAACACCCCATGGCTGTCGCAACCAGGTCGCTGGAGGCCTTTCTCATCGAGCACGGCGGCGTCTCCGCCGCTACGCTTGACAAGGCGCGCGAACGCCAACGCGACGGCCGCGGCCTCGGCGACGTGCTCCAGGAAATGGGCGCCATCGATAGCCGCACCTGGGCTCATGCCCTGGCCGAACACTACGGCCTGCCGTTTGCCGACCGCCTGCCCGACAATCCCGAGACCGTCAAGCTCATCAGTGCTCTGCCGATCAACTTCGCCAAGCGCTACCAGCTGCTGCCGATCGGTGTCGACGGCGATTGGCTGACTGTCGCCAGCGCCGACCCCGGTAACTTCGGGCCGATCGACGATGTGCGGCTGCTGTTGCGCCACCCGGTGCGCGTGCTGGTGGTGCCCGCTCCGGTAGTAGAGGCGGCCATCAACCGCGCCTACGACCAGGCCTCGGGTTCCGCCTCGGAGCTTATGGAAGGCCTCGAAGGCGAACGCCTCGACCTGCTCGCCACCGAACTCGAACACGAACCGCGCGACCTCCTCGAAGCCGACGAAGAAGCCCCCATCATCCGGTTGGTTAACTCGTTGCTGTTTCAGGCGGTCAAGGATCGCGCCAGCGATATTCACATCGAGCCCTTCGAGCGCGATCTGGCGGTGCGCTTCCGCATCGATGGCATCCTCTATGACATCCTTTCGCCGCCGAAGCGCTTCCAGCCCATCATCACCTCGCGCGTCAAGATCATGGCCGGGCTCAACATCGCCGAAAAGCGGCTGCCGCAAGACGGGCGCATTCGCATCCGCCTGGCGGGCAAGGACGTCGATATCCGTGTCTCGATCGTACCCACCGCCTTCGGCGAGCGCGTGGTGATGCGCTTGCTCGATCGCGCCAGCACACTGTTGCAACTCGAAGACCTCGGCTTGATCGGCAACAAGCATGACCTGGTCGATAAGCTGATACGGCAGACCCACGGCATCATCCTGGTCACCGGGCCGACCGGTAGCGGCAAGACCACCACGCTCTATGCCGCGCTATCCAAAATCAACACCACCGACAAGAACATCATCACCATCGAGGACCCGATCGAGTACCAGCTGCACGGGGTCGGGCAGATTCAGGTCAATCCCAAGATCGAGCTGACGTTCGCCAGCGGTCTGCGCTCGGTTCTGCGCCAGGACCCGGACGTCATCATGGTCGGTGAAATCCGCGACGTGGAGACGGCTGAAATCGCCATTCAAGCGGCGCTCACCGGCCATCTGGTCTTCTCCACGCTGCACACCAACGACTCCTTCGGTGCCATGACCCGCTTGCTCGACATGGGCATCGAGCCGTTCCTGGTTTCGTCGTCGGTGATTGCGGTGATGGCTCAGCGCTTGGTGCGCCGCGTCTGCCCCGACTGCCGCGTGCCTTACGTTCCCGCGGTCGAGGAGTTGCGCGAGCTCGGTATCCGCCCCGACCGCGCCGCCGGCCGCACCATGTATCGTACCGGCTCCGGCTGTGCCGCTTGCAAGCAGACCGGCTACCGCGGGCGCACCGGCATCCACGAACTGCTGGTGGTTGACGACGAGATCCGCAACCTGATCATGAAGAACGCCGATGCCGCCACCATCCGTCGCGAAGCCACGGGCAAGGGCATGGACACCTTGCGCCAGGACGGGGCGGACAAGGTGATCAACGGAATCACGACGATCGAAGAGATCCTCCGCGTCACGCAAGAGGACCTGGTGTAACGCGGATAGAATGAATGCCGGCGCGACGCGTCGCTAGCAAACAGACATGCCGGTTTACGCCTACAAGGGCCTCACCAACGAAGGCAAGGCCGTCAACGGCATCGTTGACGCCGAGAGCCCCAAGGCGGCCCGGCTCAAGCTGCGCCGCACCGGCGTTTTTCCCACCGACCTGGCTGAAGATCGCACCGGCCGAGTCACGACCAAGACCGCCACGCCGAGTGCCGCCAGCCGCTTCCAACTGAATCTCGGGCTCGGGCAGCTCTTCGAGCGGGTCTCGCCGCAGGACCTAGCCCTGATGACCCGCCAGCTGTCGACCCTGGTGGGTGCCGGCCTGCCGCTGGTCGAGTGCCTGACCGCGTTGATCGAGCAGATCGACAGCGCCCGGCTCAAGCGCACGCTGTCGCGGGTGCGCGAGCAAGTGGTCGAGGGCCGGGCTCTGGCCGAGGCCCTGCGCGAGCATCCGCGCGTATTTTCCGATCTCTACGTCAACATGGTGCGCGCCGGTGAGGCCAGCGGTGCTCTCGACGTCGTGCTGATGCGGCTGGCCGAGTACACCGAGAGCGCGGCGCGGCTGCGCGCCAAAGTGCGCAGCGCGCTCACTTATCCGGTCTTGATGGGCGTGCTCGGCAGCTCGATTCTGCTGTTCCTCATCTCCTATGTCGTTCCGCGCATCACCCGCATCTTCGAGGAGAACAAGCAGGCGCTGCCGGTGATGACGACGATCTTGCTGGCCATCAGCGGCTTCTGCGCCGAGTACTGGTGGGCGATCGTGGGCACGGCGGTCGCCGCCGTCATCTCGGTGCGCGTCTCCATCCGCACCCCGGAAGGGCGCCGGCGCTATGATGCCTACACCTTGCGTATCCCGTACTTCGGCAAGCTGCTCAAGAAGGTGGCGCTGGCGCGCTTCGCGCGCACGCTCTGCACGCTCTTGCGCAGCGGCATCGCCCTGCTGACCTCGCTCGACATCGTCAAGAACGTCGTCGGCAATCTGGTGCTGAGTGACGCCATAGATAACGCCCGCAACAGCATCCGCGAGGGCCAAAGCATCGAGCCGCCGCTGCGCAAGAGCGGCTTGTTCCCGCCGCTGCTGCTGCACATGATCGCCGTCGGCGAGCGCAGCGGCGAGCTCGAGGAAATGCTCTCGCGCGCCGCCGATGCCTACGACAACGACGTCGAGGCCAGCGTCAGCGCCCTCACCAGTATTTTGGAGCCGATGATGATTATTGTGATGGGCGGCGTC
Source organism: Deltaproteobacteria bacterium (assembly GCA_016210005.1). Taxonomy (NCBI): domain Bacteria; kingdom Pseudomonadati; phylum Myxococcota; class Myxococcia; species Deltaproteobacteria bacterium. The sequence continues at coordinate 48,346 of JACQVA010000097.1, forward strand.
GTCTTATTCATCGTGCTGGCAATCCTGGTGCCGATCTTCGAACTCAACCAGCTGGTTCGTTGAACTGCCCTGGGGGCGGTGTTACGCTCAAATCCGTGCCACAAGGAGGACGGTTTCACATGACGCGCGTGCAGGGCCAATCCGGATTCACGCTGATCGAGATCATGGTGGTGGTGTTTATCCTCGGGCTGCTCGTCGCCCTTGTCGGCCCTAAGATCATGGGCCGCACCGACGACGCCCGCGTCGTCAAAGCCAAGGCCGACGTCAAGGGCATCGAAGAGGCGCTGCACTTGTTCAAGCTCGACTGCGGCCGCTACCCCAGCACCGGCGAGGGCTTGGAGGCGCTGGTGGCCCGCGGCGGCGGCAGCAATTGCCGCAAGTATAGCCCCGAGGGCTACCTCGATAAGGTGCCCCACGATCCCTGGGACAACCGCTACGCTTACTTTAGCAACGGCCAGGACATCATCATTAAGTCCTACGGCGCCGATGGCCAAGAGGGCGGCGAAGGCAAGAATGCCGACATCGATAGCCGAGCGCTCGATTGACGATCGGCCGCGCCGGCGCGCGGCCGGCTTCACCCTCATCGAGGTCGCGCTGGTCCTGCTCATCATCTCGATCGTGCTGGCGCTCACTATCCCACGCCTGCGCAGCGTCTCGCGTGCCGAGCTGGGAGCCCAGGCGCGCCGCTTGACCAATACCTTCCGCTTCTTGCGCAGCGAGGCGATTCTGACCGGTCAGATTTGCCAACTGCGCTACGATCTCAACCGCGAACGCTACTGGGTCACCGTTAGTGATCCGGGAGGCGAGAGCAGCGCACCGCTGCGGGCAGGCGGTCCACTTGCCCGCGGCGTCAGCCTGGAGTCGCCCGTCGGCATCAGCGACATCGTCCTCCCCGAGAGCGTCGGCAAGGTCCAAGAAGGGCAGTGGTTGACCAACTTCTATCCCGACGGCACCATCGACCTGACCGTGATCCACATCGACAACGGCACCGATGCCTTCACCCTCTGGGTCAACCCGCTCACCGGCCGGCTCTTCCTCAGCCCGGGCTACCAGGAGGTGGATTATGGCGCCTAGGCCGCGCGGCGGCCGGGGTTTTACCCTCATCGAGGTGCTGGTCGCTGTGGTGATCATTGCCGTTGCCTTCACCTCGTTGCTGGCACTGCAGAATCGCAACTTGGCCCTAGTGGGGCGTGGCCAGAACGTTACCACGGCTACCCTGCTGATGCGCGAGTTGGTGGCCCGCGTCGAGCTCTATCCGGAGTTCTCCGAGCTCGGCACCGCCACCGGCGAGTTCGACGGTTTCCCGGGTTTTCGCTGGGAACGGGATGTGAGTGCGACCACCTTCGAGGAGTTACGCGAGGTCCGACTCCACGTCATGTGGGGCGAGGGTGCGCGGCAGGGCGCAGACTTGCTGTACTATGTTCACCGGGAACCCGAAGCCGCACGCTGAAGCGGGCTTTACGTTGCTCGAGGTGCTGGTCGCCATGACCATCCTCGGCATCATCTTGCTCACCGTCTACGGGGCGCTCTCGCGGGCGCTCTACACTAAGGCCTACGCCGAGGATCGCGCCGAGTTGTACGCCGCCGGTCGCGAGGCGGTGCTGCGAATCGCCGACGACCTCGAGGCCGCGTTGCCCCCGAGGCCGCGCGGGGACCTTGCTTTTCACGGCCTCAGCCACGGCGAGCGGCCGCCGGTCGACGCTGTGCAGTTCAGCCGGCGCACGCACAGCGGCCTGCGGCCGATCGCCTTGCAGAGTGGACGGGCGACGGTGACCTACTCACTCGATCCCCTGGGCGAAGGCAGTAAAGCCTTCGTGCTGCGCCGGGACGAGGTGCCGCTCATGACCGAGTTGCCCGAGGGCGAAGAGGACCTCGCCGGCGACACGCTCGAGGCGCTGCCCACCCCCAAAGCTACGGCTATCTATCTCCTGGACCCGGCCGACTGCACCGAAGGCCGCTTCTGCGTCGTTGGCCTGCGCTTTCGCCACCTCGATCCCATCACCGAGGAGTGGGTCTCGCAGTGGGACTCCACCGAGAAGGAACAGCTCAATCGCCTGCCCGCCGCCACCGAGGTGGCGCTCTACTTGAGCGACAGCAACGGTGCGGTGCACGACTTCTCGACCGTGGTGGATCTCGTGCTGGCGGCCGCCAGCATCCCGACTCCGACGGTGGCGCCCTCCCGGCGCGGTGGCCCGTAATGAGCAACGAGCGCGGCATCGCCCTGGTGATTACCCTGTTGGTGGTAACACTGCTGGTGATCACGGTGGTGGAATTCAGCTATTCCGTGCTGGTGGACCAGCAGCTGGTGCGCAATTCGCTCAGCGCCATGCAGGCCTCGATGCTGGCGCGCTCGGGCATCAATCTGGGCCAGGCGGTGCTGGCGCGCGACAGCGACGACCCCCAAGCCGATTGGTACTTCGAGGACTGGGCCAACCCGGATATCGCGGCTGTGGTCAACCTCGACTCGGACCAACGCCTGCGCGTGCAGGTGGTCGATGAGGGCGGCAAGATCAACGTCAACCGCACCCGCCCGCGTGCCGGCACCCCGCCGCCCCGCTCCGGCCAGCCCAACCTCAGCCAAGACGCCTTCGTGCGCGACGCCTTGCGCCGGCTGTTCGAGGCCAACGAAATCGACGTGCAAATCCCCGATCGCCTGCTCGACTACTGGGGCGTGCAGGATCAGCCGCGTAAACCCGGCGGCGCGCAGCAGCCGGTGGCGGTGGTGGAGGATTTCCGCTCGCTGGAGGATTTCGCCGGCACTTTCGGCATCGGCGGGAACAAGCTGACCAAGCTCAGCAAGTTCCTCACCGCGTTGCCGGCCCTGACCACAGGCGGGGGCGCCGCCGCGGCGATACCGCAGAGCTGCATCAATGTGAATACCGCCCCGGTCGAGGTCTTGGCCGCGGTGATAAATGACTCCGCCCGGGTCGACCAAATCGTGCAGCAACGCGAAGGCGAGGAGCCGCTGACTCCGGCCGACGTTAACGGTATCTTGCAGGGGGTCGAGCACCAGGCACAGGTGGGTCAGCTGTTCTGCACGCGAAGTTGGTACTTTCGGATCTATTCCAGTGCTATGGTCAGCGCCGACCCGACCGGGCAACGCTCGGGTGGGGTCGGGCAAACCGTGGTGGCGCTGGTCAATCGCCGCCGCAAGCCCGGGGTCGCTGCCAATGCCCCCCCCGACATGCCGCGCTGGACTTTGACCCCACTTGATTGGCAGAAGAGGGGGGGCGCCGAACTGCTCGTGCGCCCCCAGGGCGAGAATAACGGGCAGGACGACACTCTCACCCAACGGTGAGGGGAAAGAAGGATTAGGCGGCCATGCCGCAAAGAATTTTAGCGCTCGATATCGAGGACGCCGAGGTCAAAGCGGCGGTCCTGGAAACCAGCTTTCGCGATTATCGCATCGCCGGGCTTTACCACGACGTGTTGCGCGCCGACGGCGGATCGCTGCCGGAGCAGCTCAAGCGCTTCCTCGAGCGTCACGAGTTGAAGGGCGATACGGTGGTCTCCACCCTGCCGGGCCGCCTGGTCTCGCATCGGGTGTTCTTCCTGCCGTTTCGTGATCGCAAGCGACTGAACCAGACCATTCCGTTCGAGCTCGAAACCCAGGTGCCCTTCGGCCTCGACGAAGTGGTCGTGGACTATCAGGTGCTCCACCGCGACCGCGCCGGCACCACCGTGCTGGCCGGGATGGTGCAAAAGCCCGACCTCGAAGCCCACTTGGCGCTGTTGCAGGCGGCGGGCATCGATCCCAAGGTGGTCGACTTCGCGCCGCTGTCGGCGCTCAACGTGCTGCGCGTGCTCGGACGCGATCTGCCGCCGACTTTCGCCTTCGTCGAGTTCACCGGCCAGGCTGGCAACGTCGCCCTCTACCGCAACCTGGAGCTGGTAGGTGTGCGCACCCTGTCGGTGGTGCGCGCGGCCAGTGCCGCCAACAGCGAGGGTGGCAACGGACACCTCGAGGGGGCGGCGGCGGCTCAACTCACGGGCGAGATCGCCAAGAGCGTCGCCGCCGAGCTGCGATGGAGCCTGATGGTGCTCAACGGGGCGCCGCTGGACGAGCAGATGCCCTGTTACCTCGCGGGTGAGCCGGCCTGGTTGGACGCGATTGCCCCGCTGCTCGAGCGTGAGCTGGCGCTGGCGGTGCGGCGGCTGGAGTCCGAACCGCTGCAGGCCGTAACCAGCGAAAACCGCGCCGCCGTGCCTAACTGTGCCGCCCCGCTCGGCCTCGCCCTGCGCGAGGTGGCGCCGGCGAACACGCTCGGCCTCAATTTCCGGCGTGGCGAGTTCACTTACCATCGCGGGCAGCAGGAAGTCCGCCGCGCCCTGGCCCGGCTGGCGGCGCTGGCGGGGGTGTTGGTGGTGTTGGCCTTCGCCAACATCTTCGCCGACTATCAGTTGCAGCTCAACCGCCTGGCCGCTCTCGATACCCAAGTACGCAAGGTCTTCAAGGCCACCCTGCCCGAACAACGGCCGGTGAATGAACGCGAGCAGCTGCAAGGCGAAATCGACAAAGCCGAGCAAAAGATGCAACTGCTCGGTGGCATCGCTTCGCTCTCCGGCGTTGCCAGCATCGATATCCTGCGCGCCGTCAGTGCCGCGCTGCCCGAAAGCGTGAAGCTCGACATCGACGAGTACGCGCTCGACCCCGAGGCGGTGCGCATCCGTGCGCGTACCGAATCGTTCGATGTCGTCGACACCATCAAGCAGCAGCTCGCTGCCGTCGCTTTGTTCAAGGACGTGCAGGTGAAGGACGCCAAGCAGTCGCCCGACGGCAAAGACGTCAGCTTCCGGCTGATCCTGATCATGACCAAAGACTCCGAGGCGGTAAGTTAAATGGCCTTCGACCCCCGGGAGATGTTCAACTTCTACCAGCGCCTGTCCCCGCGCGAGCGCTTCTTGCTGGCGCTGGCACTCGGCTCCGTGCTGGTGATTTCGCTCTACAGCTTCGTCTGGGATCCGCTAGTGGCCGGCCGGGCCGCCTTACAGCGCCGCATCGCCACCCGTGAGCAGGACATGGCCGCGATTCAAACCCAACGCTCGCGCTACCTCGAGCTGTTGCGGCAGATGGAGGCGAGCCAGGCCGTGCTCATGCGCACGGACCAGAACTTCTCGCTCTTCGCCCACCTGCAGAGCGCCGTCACGCAAGTAATCTCGCGCGAGCACATTCAGTCGATGAATCCGTCCGACAAGAACCTCACCGACGAGTACCAGGAGCAGACGGTGGAGATTAAGCTGTCGGCGATCACTTTGGAGCAGATGGTGAACATGCTGTATCGCATCGAGAAGGGGGACCAGCCGTTGCGGGTGGCGCGGCTGCAGGTCAAGAAGCGCTACAACGAGCCCCGCAGCTTCGATATCGTTGCGACGGTGTCGTTGCTCAAGCCGCGCACGGCGGCGGCACCGCCGGTCGCTGGCGGGGCCAGCTGATGCGCTTCCCGCGCCTGCGCCTGCGACTGCCGCGGCCCTCGTTCGAGTGGCTCGGCGGCGCCATTAACCGCACCACCGTGCTCTACGGGCTCTTCACCCTGGTGCTCTTCCTGGTCTTTCTAGTGGTGAACTTCCCCCACGACGTGTTGGTGCGCAGAGTCGTCAGCCGGCTCAACCTCAGTCCGCTGGCGTTGGATTTCAACTCCGCGGGTTTCGCTTGGCACAAAGGCTACGAGCTGCGCGGCTTGCGCCTGTCGGCCGCGGCCGCACCCGAGGCAGCGCCCTTGCTCGAGTGCACCACCTTAGACGTGCGCCCGCTGCTGGCCGGTTTGCTGCGAGGGCAGCTGAGCGGGCTGACCTGGCAGGGCGAACTCTACGGCGGCAGTGCCGGCGGGCAGTGGACCATCACTAGCAACGGCGGCGCCGGCCAAGTTGACTTCGCGCAGCTCGATCTCGGCCGCTACCGCCCGCTGACGGCGTACCTCGAAGAGGGCCAACTCGGCGGACAGGTGGCTGGAAGCTTCAGCGTGCAGCTCGGTGGCGGGGAGCAGCGCTCGGCGCAGGTAGCGGGCGAGCTGACGGTGAACCGCCCCGGCCTGATCGGGGCCAGGATCGCCGGCATCAAACTACCCGACCTGCAGTTTGCCCAGGCCAAAGGCCAGCTCAACCTCAAGGGCGAGCGCCTCGAGCTGCAAGAGGTGCGCCTCAGCGGTGACCAGTTGAGCGTCTCGCTCAGCGGCCAGATGACTTTTCGCGAGCCGCTCGGCAGCAGCGCGCTGAACCTGCGGATAACCTTCGAGCAAAGCGCCGCCACCCCCACCGAGATCAAGGCGCTGCTGGCCTTGATTCCACGCCCGGCCAACGCGCGCCCGGATGCTCCGATCACGCTCGCGGGCACCCTGGCCGCGCCGCAGGTTCGCTGAGCCGCCGGCCCAACGCCGCGAGCGCGACCTTGATCTTTACCCGTGCCGCGGGCAGCATACTGCGTTGTCCATGGCTCTCAACCCACGTCGGATGACGCGCGCATGTTCGGATTGGTAAAAAAAATCGTCGGCACCAAGAACGACCGCGAGCTCAAACGCCTGTGGCCGATCGCCCGCCAGGTCAACGCCCTCGAACCCGAGATCGCAGCGCTCAGCGATCAGCAGCTGCGCGAGAAGACCACCGAGTTCAAAGCTCGGGTACAGGATGCCAGCGCGGAATTGCGCGCGCGGCTGGCCGACCTCCGGGCGCAGTTGCGCGGTGAGCCGGGCGCCCAGGGGAATGACGGCGACCCCGAGACCTTGCGCCGCCTGATCGAGGAGCAGGACAAAGCCATTTACGCCCGCGAGCGCGAAGAACTCGCTGCGCTCCTACCGCAGGCGTTCGCCCTGGTGCGCGAGGCCTCGAAGCGCAGCATCGGCCTGCGCCACTTCGACTCCCAGTTGCTCGGCGGCATGGTGCTGCACGAAGGCAAGATCGCCGAGATGAAGACCGGCGAAGGCAAGACCCTGGTCGCCACCCTGCCGATCTATCTCAACGCCCTCAGCAGCCGCGGCGTCCATCTGGTCACGGTCAACGACTACCTCGCCCGGCGCGACGTGCAGTGGATGGGGCCGATCTATCACCTCCTCGGCCTCACCGTCGCTTCGATCGTGCACGACACTAGCTTCCTCTTCGATCCCAACTACGTGGTCAAGGATTACCGCATGCTGAACTTGCGCCCGATCGAGCGCAAGGAGGCCTACCTGGCCGATATCACTTACGGCACCAACCACGAATTCGGCTTCGATTACCTGCGCGACAACATGAAGTTCAGCCTCGACGAGTACGTCCAGCGCGAGGTCAACTACGCCATCGTCGACGAGGTCGACAACATCCTGATCGACGAAGCCCGTACGCCGCTGATCATCTCCGGCCCGGCTGAGGAGTCGACCGACAAATATTACCTCATCGACCGCATCATCCCGCGGCTGCGGCGCGGGGCCGTCGTCCGCGGCGACGTGCGCCAGGAGGATCGCGCCGAGGTTGAGGCCCAGGGCGACTACACGGTGGACGAGAAGAGCCGCAACGTGGTGCTGACCGAAAGCGGCGTCGCCAAGGTCGAGCGCATGCTCGGTATCGCCAACCTCTACGAGCCGTCGCAAATCCAAGTCCTCCACCACGTCAACCAAGGCCTGCGCGCCCACACCCTGTTCAAGCGCGACGTCGATTACATCGTCAAGGACGGTCAGGTGATCATCGTCGACGAGTTCACCGGCCGCCTGATGCCCGGCCGGCGCTGGTCCGACGGCCTGCACCAAGCGGTCGAAGCCAAGGAAGGGGTGCGCATCGAGCGCGAAAACCAAACCCTCGCCACCATCACCATCCAGAACTACTTCCGCATGTACAAGAAGCTGGCCGGCATGACCGGTACGGCCGACACCGAAGCGGTCGAGTTCAAAAACATCTACAAACTCGATGTGATTGTGGTGCCGCCCAATCGCGCCATGGTCCGCGTCGATCACCCGGATGTGGTGTACAAGTCCGAGCGCGAGAAGTTCATCGCCGTTATCGACGACATCGCCGAGTGCTACGAGCGCGGGCAGCCGGTGCTGGTCGGCACGGTGTCGGTGGAGAAATCCGAACACCTGTCGAAGCTGCTGAAGAAGGACGGCGTCAAGCACAACGTGCTCAACGCCGTCAACCACGAGGCCGAGGCCAACATCATCGCCCAGGCCGGGCGCTTCAAGGCCGTCACCATCGCCACCAACATGGCCGGACGCGGCACCGACATCCTGCTCGGCGGCAACCCCGAGTTCTTGGCCCGCGCCGAGCTGGAGAACGAATGGGTGCGGCGCACCGCGGCGCTGCCCGACGGCCACCACCGCTACGAAGACGCATTGCAACAGCTGCGCGAGCGTTACGACGAAACCGTGCAGCGGGCTTTGAAGCAGTACCAGCCCCTGTGGGATCCGTTCGAGCAGGCCCAGGCCAAGGCCCTCGATGAATTGACCGCCGCCCACCGCAGCTACCTCGAAGCCTCCTTCTGGCGTGCCCGGCGCGACTACGATGCCGCCCTGGCGGCGGTGCTGGAATCCGCCTCCGTGGAGCGCGCCGCGGCCCAGGCCGGCGAGCAAGCCGTGACCGCCTACGGCGAGTCGCTGCAGGCCTTCGACCGCGTCACCGGACCGCATTTCGGCGAAGAGGGCCAGCAGCGCTTCGCGCGCAACCTGCAAGAGCTACGCGAGGCACTGGCCGAAGCCGGCCGCAACGGCGCCGGTGGCGCCACCGCGGTGGCCGCCGCTCGCACCCCGTTCGATCGCGTGCGGCTCGACTACGAACGCGCCCTGCAAAAGGTGCTCACGCGCACTGCCGGCGACGACGACGGCTTCGAGGCCGCCCGCGACGCCTACGCCGCCGCCGAGCGCGCTTACAAGGAAGCCGAAGCCGCCTATCTCGAACACCGCCAGCCTTACGAGCAGGCCGTAGCTGAGGCCCAGCGCGAATACGAAGCGACGCGCCGGAAGTACACCAAGGCGGTGGAAGACGTCCGCGAGCAGATCGACCAGGCCCCCGAGGAGTTCCGCAGCCGTTACGACGAGGCGATGACGCGCTATCGCGCGCTTTGCGCCGACGAGCACGAGAAAGTGATCGCTGCCGGCGGCCTGTACATCATCGGCACCGAGCGCCATGAGAGCCGCCGCATCGACAACCAGTTGCGCGGCCGCGCCGGGCGCCAAGGCGACCCCGGGGCCTCGCGCTTCTATCTGTCGCTGGAAGACGACCTCCTGCGCATCTTCGGCGCCGAGCGCATCCAGGGCCTGATGACCCGTCTGGGTATGGAAGAGGGCGAGCCGATCGAGCACCGCCTGATCACGCGCGCCGTCGCCAACGCTCAGAGCAAGGTCGAAGCCCACAACTTCGACATCCGCAAACATCTGCTCGAATACGACGACGTCATGAACAAGCAGCGCGAGGTCATCTATACCCGCCGCCGCGAGGTGCTTGCCGGCGAGCGGCTGAAGGACACCGTTGCCGAGATGATCGAAGAGGCCGCCCTGAACCTGTGCGCGCTCTACGCCGACCGCGAGGCGGCGCCCGAGGAATGGGATTGGCAAGCGCTGGAAGACGCCTGCTTCAAGCAGTTCGCCTGCCGCCCCGGCTTCAGCCCCGAAGCCCGCCACTCGCTCACCGCCGCCCAGCTCGAGGCCGAGCTGCTCCAGCGCGTGCGCGCGGTCTACGAAGAGCGCGAGCGCAGCTTCACGCCGCCGGTGTTGCGCCAGCTCGAGACCGTGGTGGTGCTGCAGACCATCGACGCTCTGTGGAAGGACCATCTGCTGTCGATGGACCATCTCAAGGAGGGCATCGGCCTGCGCGGCTACGGCCAACGCAACCCGCTGCAGGAATATCAGAAGGAAGGCTTCGAGATGTTCGAGGCCATGATGCACCAGATCGACGTCGACGTGGTCGAGAAGCTCTTCACCGTCCAGATCGCGCGCCAGGAAGACGTGGCGCGCATGGAGCAGCGCCGGCCGCAGCCCGGACGCTTGGTGGCCAGCGGCGGCGGCAGCCCACCGCAGCCGTCAAAGCCGCCGGCGGTGCGGCACGAGGACAAGGTCGGCCGCAACGATCCCTGCCCCTGCGGCAGCGGCAAGAAGTACAAGAAGTGTCACGGCACGTGAGGCCGCTCGCCTTCAGGCCGCCGGCAGCTGCAGAATGCGGTCGTACCTCTTGATCCGCGAGGCATCGCCGCTGCTGATGCGCCGCGCGTTCATCTCGACTGCCAACATGTGCCGGCTGATGAAGGTGGCCGCCAGCTCGCGCTTCTCGTCGGCTAGGCGCGCTTGCAACAGCAACTCGGCCGCTACCACCACGTCGATCACCATCTCGCAGACGCGCTTGGCGTTGAGCAAGGCGTACTGCGGATCACCCATCAGCGCCGGCAGCGAGGTGTTGATCCAGTCGATGCCGGCGCAGACCTGCTGGACCAGATCGGGATCGCTAGCCCGCAATGACTCCAGCTCACCGCGCGTGTTGTCGAGGGTGGCCAGCAGCGCCCCCTTGGCCATTTCCTTGAGCGCGAAGCTGGCTTGGATCTCCGAGGTGCCCTCGTAGATCGTGGTGATGATGGAGTCGGAGTGGTAATGGCCCGCCGGCGACTCGGCCATGTAGCCGATGCCGCCGTGCACCTGGATGCCTTTGCGGGTGACGTCGTTGCTGATCTCGGTGGCGTAGTACTTACACAGCGGCGTGAAGAAGCGGATCAACTGGCTGTTGCGCTCGAACTCTTCCTGCAAGCGGGCACGGCCGGAGTCGGCCGCGCTGCGAGTCGAGGCCAGATACAGGCGGATCGCCTCGGTGTGGTCGATCAGGGCGCAGGTGCGGTAGAGCAGGGCGCGCGCCGCTTGGATGTTGATCGCCATCAGGGTGAGCAGCGACTTGACCAGCGGCTGCTCGATGATCGGTGCGCCGAATTGTACCCGTTCCAGGGCATAGGCCCGGGCCTGGCCGAAGGCCGCCTCGGCAATCCCGATGGCTTGCGCGGCAACGCCGAGCCGGGCTTGGTTCATTAGATCGAGCATCGCGCGAAAGCCGGCGCCGGCTTTGCCCAACAGGAATGCCTGGGCGTGGTTGAACTCGACCACGCACGTGGGCGAGCCGTGGATGCCGAGCTTGGTCTCCGTGCGCGCCACCCGCACGGTGTTGGGCTGGCCGTCAGGCAGTACTCGCGGGCAGAGCAGCAAGCTGAGTCCGTTGGTGGTGCCTTTGGACTGCGCGAATGACGCGGCGTCACGCGCCAGCACCAGGTGTACATCCGCGCCACCGTTGGTGATGAAGATCTTCTCGCCGTCGATGAAGTAGCGGCCGCCTTCTGCGCTTACCCGTGTCACGATGCCGCCGAGATCCGAGCCCGCCTGGGGCTCGGTCAGATCCATCGAGCCCTGCAATTCGCCGCTGGCGAAGCGTGGCAGGTAGCTTCGTTTCAGCTCCTCGCTGCCGTACTTCTCGATGTCGCCGGCAACCCCGGCTTGCAGGCCGACGATGGTCATCAAGCTGGCATCGGCCCGCGCCACCATTTCCAGGTAAGCGCAGTTGAGCAACAGCGGCAGGCCATAGCCGCCGTAATCCGGGCTCAAAGGCAAGCAGATGAGACCGGCGGCGCGCAGCTTGTCGTAGCCGGCGGCGATGTGCGCCGGCACCACCACCTGGCCGCCGAGCAGGCGCACCTCCTCGTGCCAATGGGCGCGGGCGTTTTCGGCGATATCCTCACAGACTGTGGCGGTGGTGCGCATGATCGCCTTGTAGGTGTCGAGCTCTTCGGCCACGCTCGCCGCCTCGCCGCGGCAAAGGCGGAAATAGCGCGGCCAGTCAACCCGGTGGTCGATGAACAGATGCATATCCCGGTGGAAGAAATCGTTGATCATGCCTTTTCCTCCCGGCTTTGGTCCGTGATCTCGCTTGATGCGACGCATCATACCAGGAATTGCGGGGTAGGGTACCCTGGCAGCGGGCGGTTGTCATTCGTGTGCCCCGCAGATAGGGGAACACGGCGATGACAGGCCGGGGATGCAGGGCGAGGGCGTAATAACGGCAGGGGAGAGCCGCTTCGAGACCGTGCGGCGGCGCAGCGGGTTGATCGGGGCACCGCTGGTATTCGCGGCGGTTTGGCTGGCGGCGCCGGACCTGCCCGCGCCGGCGCACCGTCTGGCAGCGATCTTGGCGGCGGTGGTGGTGTTGTGGGTCAGCGAGGCCATCCCGATGGCCATGACCGCCTTCATTGGTGTCGCCGCTGCCGTGGTATTGCAGGTGGCGCCGGCTGCGGCCGCCTTCGCGCCTTTTGCCGATCCGTTGATCTTCTTGTTCATCGGTACCTTCATGCTGGCGCAGGCGATCTTCTTCCACGGCCTCGATCGCCGCTTCGCCTTCGCCATCCTGGGGCTGCCGGGAGTCGGCCAGCGGCCCGGGCGCATCCTGGTCGCCTATGCGCTGGTGGCCTGCTTGATCTCGATGTGGATCAGCAACACGGCCACCACCGCCATGATGTTCCCGATCGGGGTCTCGCTGCTCGCGTTTCTGGAGTCGCACCGGCAGGCCGGCCGCCTGCCGGCGGCATACGGTACCGTGCTGCTGCTGTCCAATGCGTTTGCCGCCTCGATCGGCGGACTGGCCACGCCGGTGGGTACGCCTCCCAACCTCATCGGGATCGGCTTCATCCGGCGGGAAACCGGCATGGCTCTGCCCTTCTTCACTTGGATGGCGCTGGCAGCCCCAGTAGCGGCGGTGCTCTTCGCCTGGGCGGTATTCAACCTGCGGCGCAGCGGCGTGCGCGGCAACCTGGCGCTGAGCGGGGTGACGGAGCTGATCCAAGCCGAACGCGCGGCGCTGGGTCCATGGACTCGCGGTCAAATCAACACCATGGTTGCCTTCGGCTCTACGGTTGCGCTCTGGGTGCTTCCCGGAGTTGTCGCCTTGATTGCCGGTCAGGAGCATCCGCTCTACCGCCAGCTGGCCGCGACTTTGCCGGAAGGGGCGGTGGCGCTATTGGGTGCCGGCTTGCTCTTCATCCTGCCGATCAATCTAGGCCGGCACGAGTTCACTCTCAGTTGGGCCGAGGCCGTGAAGATCGATTGGTGGATTGTCTTTCTATACGGTGGCGGCATTGCCCTTGGTACGCTGGCGTTTCAAACCGGTCTGGCTGACGCGCTCGGGCGGGGCTTGACCGGTCTGCTCGGCGTACGCAGCAGCCTGGGGCTGCTCGCGCTCTCGACCGCCTTGGCGACAGTGCTGTCGGAGACCACCAGCAACACCGCCTCCGCCAACATGGTCGTGCCGGTGGTGATCGCCTTTGCCCGTTCTGCTGGCATTGATCCCGTGCTGCCCGCCATCGGCGCCACCATGGGCGCCTCGCTCGGCTTCATGCTGCCGGTGTCGACCCCGTGCAACGCCATTGTTTACGGCTCTGGGCGCATACCGCTCACCGCCATGATGAGGCACGGCGTTCTGCTCGATGTCGCCGGCGTCGTCGCCATCATCGCCGTCCTCGGCCTGCTCGGGCCATTGATACTGGGCCGCTAGCGCGCCGGCCCGGCGGCATGCGTTGGCGTACAAGGGCATTCATGCGGAATCCGCTTGATCCGCTCAATCCGTTATAAGCCTTCTGTCTTCTGCACTCCGGGTCCGCGACAAACTTGTGGGTAACGTGGTGCCGACCCTGATCCTGTTCGGTGTTATGGCCGTCATTCCCGCGAAAGCGGGAATCCAGTTTGGCGTTTGGCGCTATGGACAAGCAGTTCTGCGTTTACATCCTGGCCAGCAAACTGAACGGCGCGCTGTACATTGGGGTGACCTCACAGCGAAGCGCACGGCTGCGCAGAGCCCGCAATCGTGCGGGAGAAGCAGCTGAAGAAGTGGCGCCGCGCCTGGAAGAGCTGATCGAAGCTCAGAACCCGGACTGGCGAGACCTCTATGACGAGATCGTGTAGCGCTGGCGGGTCGTAGCGAGCCGGTGGCGTGGATTCCCGCTTTCGCGGGAATGACAAATTGCGTCCCTTTCGCCCATGGGCCTCGGCCCCTGACAGTACACAGTACTGTCAGACTGGTGAGGATTTGCCCGGTCGGCTGCACGGTACCCACAGATGTGTCGCACACCCCTTGTGGGCAGGCGACGGCGGCGGCGCGTGAACCCGCAGTCGTCCTGTGCTAGAGGCAAGGGCCGCATGCCGCGTTTGTTCCATGGCTGAGGAAGTGGTGATGGAAGCGCCGACGCAGCTGCGCGCGCTCACCGCGGCAACCCAGTTGCTGGCGCGCGGGCGGGCGGAGATTGCCCGCGGCCGTTCACTGGTGGTCGATCTCAGCGGCGTCGGGGTAATCGGCTCGAACGGGGCCGCCGCGCTGCTGAGCCTGCGCCACGCCGCGCAAAAGGCCGCGCTCGGCTTCACTTTGCGGGGAGTACGCCCCGCCCACGTGCAGGAGCTCGCGCAACTGCCGGCGCCGCAGATGTCCGGCGAAGGCCGCGAGGAAGAGACCACCCTCGCGCTTTACCTGGGAGCGATCGCCGAGGAGGTGGCGGCGCAGTGCGTCGATTTCCTCAGCCTGATGGCCGACACCGTCTACTGGTGCGGCTTGCGGCTGGTGGGCCGCGGCCCGTGGCGGCGCGGGCAGTTCGTGCGCGAGGCCATCGCCATCGGCAACGAGGGGCTGCCGATCGTCGCGGTGGTGGCGTTGCTGGTCGGGCTGGTGACCGCCTTTCAAGCCGCCGATCAACTGCGCCAATTCGGGGCTAACATCTTCATCGCCAACCTCGTCGGCCTGGGGGTGGTGCGCGAGCTGGGGCCGCTGATTACGGCCATCCTGATTGCCGGCCGCAGCGGCTCGGCGATGGCGGCCGAGTTGGGCACCATGGCGGTGGAAGAAGAGATCGACGCGCTGCGAGTAATGGGCATCGACCCGGTTCCCTACCTCGTCGTTCCCAAAGCCTTCGCGACCCTGGTCAGCGTCCCGGCGCTGACCATGTTGGCCAACATCGTCGGCATACTCGGTGGCTTCATCATCGCCATCGGCTATCTCGATCTCTCCCCCGATGCCTTCTACGCCCAACTTGTCAGCGCGCTCGATCCGTGGGACCTACTCACCGGCATCATCAAGAGCGTGCTGTTCGCCGCCGTGATCGTCAGCGTCGGCTGCCACTTTGGCTTGCGTCTGCACGGGGGCGCGGAAGACGTCGGGCGAGCAGCGACCGACGCCGTGGTGGCCTCGCTGTTCTTGATCATTCTGGTCGACGGCATCTACGTTACGCTCGAAACGGTGTTCACATGAGCGGCGAGCCGCTGGTCGAAGCCGACAACGTGGTGGTCGAGTTCGGCGAACATCGGGTGCTGAAGGGCTTGACGCTGACGATCAATGCCGGCGAGGTGGTGTGTTTGATCGGCGGCAGCGGTAGTGGCAAGACCACCTGCCTGCGCGCACTGCTCGGCCTGATCATGCCGGTCAGCGGCTCGATTCGGGTGCTGGGGGTGGATCTGGTGCGCGCCGACGAGCACCAGCGGGCGCACGTGGCGCGGCAGATGGGGATGCTTTTCCAACATGGGGCGCTGCTGGGCAGCCTGACGACCGAGGAGAACGTGGCCTTGCCGCTGATGCAACGGGGCGATCTGGCTCCGGAGATGATCCGCAGCCTGGCGCGTACCCGACTGGCGCAGGTGGGCTTGGGCGACGCAGTGTGCAATTATCCGCGCGAGCTGTCCGGGGGTATGCAGAAACGGGCGGCGCTGGCACGGGCGGTGGTGCACGAGCCGCGGCTGCTCTTTTGCGATGAGCCGTCCTCGGGACTGGACCCGGCCACGGTGGTGGCGATTGACGAGTTGATGCTGAAAATGCGCGATGACATCGGAGCGGCGCTGGTGGTGGTCACACACCATCCCGCCAGCGTCAAGCGGATAGCCAACCGCGTGGTCTTGCTGCGCGACGGCCGCGTGGCTGCCGACGGCACGGTGACCGCCGTGCGCGCGCTCGGCGACTCATGGGTGGACGGCTTCTTCAGTGAAGAGACCGCACCCGTCACCCAAGGCACCACCATGGCCGAAGCGCTGGGCCTGATACCCCCGCAGTAGGTTGTATGAGAAGCCGCGCGCAGACCGCTCGCTTGGGATTGTTCGTCGCCATTGCCGGCGGCTTGTTCCTGATCGCGATTCTCATCTTGTCGGGCCGCAGCCTGCTGCAGCGCCGCGACCTGTACAGCATTCTGTTCGCCGAAACCGTGTCAGGCCTGGAGATCGGTGCCCCGGTCAAGCTGCTCGGCGTACGGGTCGGTCGGATCGAGTCATTCGGCGTGCGCTCCGACGGCATCGACAAGGTGGAAGTGAAGATCAGCCTCGATCACGGCACCCCGATTCGCAGCAACGCCCACGCGGTGCTCTCGGGCTCGGGCATCACCGGCTTGATGTTCGTCGAAATCACCGGCGGCACCGCGGACGCTCCCTTGATCAGCCCGGGCGGCGAGATTCCCGCCGGGGCCTCGCTGTTCGGCAGTCTGCGCGGTAAGGCGGAGAACATCGCCGCCAAGACCGACGAGGTGCTCAGCCGCATCTTGAGCCTGACCGAGGACCAGAACCTGAACAACCTGCGCCAGTCGCTCGATAACATCCAGGTCGCCACCCTCAAGCTGCGCAACGTACTGGAGGGGCTCGATGGCGCGGTGCCGCCGATCGTCGCCGCCAGCAAGCGGCTCGAGCCCCTGTTCACCGATCTCAGCGAGGCGGCCACCGCCGTGCGCACTGCCGGCGCGCAAATCGGCGCGGTCGCTTCCGACACGCGCAAGGTGGCGGTGAATCTCGAAGCCCTCACCCGCGCCGACGGCTCGATCCAGGCGGCGGTCGATCAGCTGCGCCGCACCCTGGCCACGGTCGAGACGCTGCTCGGGGGCGAGCGCGCCGATCAGACCTCACAGGAAGTGCGCGCGGCGATCCGCAGCTTCACCGAAACCATGAACGAGCTGAGCACCGTCTTCGGCGCCTCCGGCGCCGACGTGCGCCATATCTCCAACAGCTTGCGCGCTGCCGCCGAGAACCTCGAAGAGTTCTCCCGCACCATCCGCGAGAACCCCTCGCTGCTGATCCGCCCGACGGAGGAGGAGTAAATGTCACGCGCACTGTCCGTCGCCTGCTTGCTGGTATTGACCGGCTGCGGCATTACCGCGCCGCGCGTCCGCTACTTCGAGATTCGGCCGGCACCGGCAGGCGCCCTCGCCGGCCCCAAGCTGCCGGCCATCTTGGTGCCCGATTTCGGCTGCGTCTCGGCTTATGACCACCTGCGGGTGGTGATCCGGCGCTCGCCGGTCGAAGTCGGGGCCAGTCGCAGTTTGCAGTGGAGTACGGTGCCGGGGCGCATGCTGGCGCAGGGTCTGAGCGAGCGTCTGGAGCAGAGCCGGCGCTTTGAAAACGTCCGGCGTGAAGCCAAGCCCAAACCCCCGTACACCCTCGAGGGGCAGGTGCAAGTCATCGAGCTGAACGAACACCCGACGCGCACCGTGCGACTGGGATTCCATCTCAGCGTTCGCCGCAGCGAAGACGGCACGGTGATCGGCGAAGAGACGATCGACGAAACACGGCCGGCCCCGGGCGGCGACCCGGCCGACGGCATCCTGGTGCTGCGCGACCTCTACTCGGAGATCCTCGACGGCGTTACGGCCCGGGTGATCGCTGCGCTCGAGCGCGACCGTTCGGCGACCGAGGCCGCGCGCTGAAGGACATAGCTCGATAATGGCAGAGCCGCGGCGAGGCCTGCGCAAGACCACAGTGGCGGCAATGGTGCTGTTGCCGGTAGTCATTGCCATCGTAATTTACAACAGCTTCCAGGTGAGCGAGTTTCAGTGTACGGTATGCCTCGAGTTTGACGGCCGCGCGGCTTGCCGCACGGTGACCGGACAAACGGAGGCAGAAGGTTTGCAATCGGCGACCACCAACGCTTGTGCGTTGCTAACATCGGGAATGACGGATTCGATTCGCTGCGGTCGCACGCCGCCGAAGAAGGCCGAGTGTATCCGGCTTGCCGGCGGCGTACCGGATCGGCAGAAAATGGGCGTCTTCTGAGCGATGAAGTTCGAAGCGCCTCACAAATGGGAAGCTGCGATGGTTGGTTGTGCCGCGGCGCCAGCACGGAGTGAAGTGAATGTCCAAGATCATGCTAATCAACGTGACCCACGCCGAGGAAAACCGCGTGGCGGTCATCGACAACGGCGTCCTCGAATCGTTTGAGATCGAATCGTTCAGCCGCTCGCACCTCAAAGGCAACATCTACAAAGGCACGATCCATCGGGTCCATCCGGCCTTGGATGCCGCCTTCGTCGATATCGGGGGCGAGCGCGACGCCTTCTTACCGCTGAACGAGGTCTGCTTCCGCAACCTGCCCGAAGACGATCAGCTCGAGGGCAACGGCCGGCGCCGCACCATCAGTGACGTATTCAAGCCGGGTCAACCGGTGCTGGTGCAGATCGTCAAGGAGGAGTTCGGCACCAAGCCGCCGACGCTGAGCACCTTCTACTCCTTGCCCGGCCGCTACCTGGTGCTGCTGCCCGGCTCCGACGAGGCCGGCATCTCGCGCCGCATCGAGGGCGAGGAGCGCATCAAGCTGCGCCAGGCCATCGCCAACCTCAACCCCCCGGCCGGCTGCGGTATCATCGTGCGCACCGCCGCTGGCTTCGATCAGGACTCCGAGGAATTGGCGCGCGACCTGACTTACCTCGAGCGGCTGTGGCAGACGATTCAGGAGGCCGCGGCCACCAAGCCGGCCCCGGCGCTGGTGTATCGCGAGCACGACTTGGTGCTGCGCAACATCCGCGACTACTTCACGCCCGACATCAACGAAATCTTCGTCGACAACGAAGAGGTTTACCAACGCGCGCTCGATTTCTTGCGTCACGTGATGCCGAACCAGGTGTCCGCGTTGCACCTTTACGACGGCGACCAGCCGATCTTCTCCCGCTTCAACGTCGAGGGCCAGATCGAATCCATCTACAAGCGGCGGGTGTCGCTGAAATCGGGCGGCAGCGTAGTCATCGACGGCACCGAGGCCCTAACCGCCGTCGACGTCAACTCGGGCGGATCGATCCGCGGCGGCAACCAAGAGGATACCGCCTTTCGCACCAACCAGGAGGCGGCAGTCGAGATTGCCCGGCAGCTGCGGCTGCGCGATGTCGGCGGGCTGATCGTGATCGACTTCATCGACATGCGCGCGGCGCAGCACACTCAGGAGATCGAGAAGACCTTGCGCGAGGCGATGCGGCCGGACAAGGCCAAGCACGAGATTGGCCGCATCTCGCGTTTCGGCTTGCTCGAAATCTCGCGCCAGCGACTGCGCCCGGCGGCGGCAGCGGCCACTTATACCGCTTGCCCGATGTGTGAAGGCCACGGCTTGGTGCGCACCACCGAGTCGGCCGCGCTGGTGGCACTGCGCAAGCTGCACAACCGGATCGCGCAAGGGGACCTGGCTGGGCTGCGGGTTACGTTGCCGCGCGAGGTGGCGGTGTATCTGCTCAACCAAAAGCGCGACGACCTGGCGCAGCTGGAGTCGCGTTACAGCACCCGCATCCAGGTGGCCCTGAGCGAGAAGCTGATGCCGCACCAGGCCGATTTCGAAGAGCGCCGCCGCACGCCGCAGCCGGCCGCACCGGTTCAGCCGGGTCAGGTGGTTGCGGCCGAACCCGCCCCGCCACCGGTGGCGGCGGCACCGGGCGCTCCAGTGGAAAACGGGCGGCGCCGGCGCCGGCGTGGCCGCCGCCGCGGCCGGGGTAAGCAAGCCGCGGCCGCCATCGCCGAGACGCTGAGCGCATTGGGCGCGCACGCCTCGCTGACTGCGGCAGAAGAGCCAAGGGAGGAATCAACCAGGCATAAGCCGGCGCCGCCGAGCGCAGCCCCTGCGGCTACAATACCCCGTGACCCCTGGCCCGAGGCGCCGCCACGCGCGGATGTTCCAGCGCCGGTTACAGAAGCCGCCGCCCCGCTGCCGGCGGCGGCGCGCCCCAAGCGCGGCCGCGCCGGCGGCGGCCGCACCACCCGCGCTACGCGGTCAGCCAAACCGGCGACGAAACCCGCGCCGCGGGCCAAGACCAAGGCCCCGGCGGCCGAAGAAAAACCCAAGCGCCCGACCCGCCGGCACAGCACCGCAGCGCGCCGCCGCACTAAACCCGGCCCGGCTGCTTCCTAGTTCAGCGGTGCCGCCATCTTACGGCAGCACGCGCAGCAACTCGACGGTGATGCGCTGTGTGGCGCCCCATACCACATGGCTGTCGACGACGAAGGCCGGGGCATCGATCTCGGCCCCCGAACTCAGGCGGCGGCGAACCGTTCGGTGGGCGCGCGGGTCGCGCAAGGCGGCGACGGAGAGCGTGACCACGCGGGCCACCTCGCGCGGGTCGGGCCGAAACTCACACGGCTTCGCAATTCGTCCGACGAACGGTGAGATGACGTAGTTGGAGCTGAACGTCCGCACCTCCGGCAACGCGTACAGCAATTCCACGTCGGCTGCCGGCAGGCCGATTTCTTCTTCGGCTTCGCGCAGCGCGGTGGCCCACAGGCTCTGGTCACGTTCGGGATGATGGCGCCCGCCGGGAAACGCCATGTCGCCTTGGTGGACGGGCACGGCCTGGCTGCGCTCGATAAAGACGGCGTGATTATGGCCCGCGACCGTGATGATCGGCACCAGCACCGCGGCGCGTCGAGGTGGATGGAGTTGGGGCACCAGCGCTGTTCCCCCTTTGCGGTCTCGGCGGGGGCTATGACCCGGTGATCTGCCCCAGTGTCGCTGCCACCTGCGGGCTGTCGAGTAGCAGCGCGGCCACGACCACGGCATCGACCTCGCCGCGCAGGCTGCGAATTGCGGCTAGATCGCCGGGATCGCGAAGCGCGATAACCGTGCGATGGGCGGGCACCGCCTGCGCCAGCCGCCGTGTTACCGCCGGATCGGCGCTGATACCGATGAGCACCTGGCGCAACGCCAGCGCGCGTGTCAGATCCGCGGACGATTGCACTTCGACAACCGAGGCGAGGTGGAGCGAGCCGGCCGCGCGCACCAGCTCTGCCAGCGTAGCGTCATCGAGATCGGCCGCGGGCAGGACCACTGCGTCTGCGCCATGGAGGCGGGCATCGTAGATCTGGAGCGGATCGAGGGTGAGATCGTCGCGCAGGATCGGCGCCTGGGTGCGGCTAGCGACGGCCGCCAGCAACTCCAGCGACCCGCGCGGCGCTGAGGTGACGACGGCGAGCGCCGCCACCTCAGCGGCATCACACGCGGCCGCGTACGCAACCAAGTCGCGCGCCGGCCAGCTACGGCCGGTCTCCGGATCGCTGTGCTGCACCCGTGCGATCACCGCTAACTCTCGGCGCTGGGTCGAGATGTAGAGCGCAAAGTCGCGCACGCTCGGCGACAGTTCGCTCAGGCTCTGGTCGTGCAGACGAGCGATCTCCTCAGGCTTCTGTCCATGTGCTCCGCGCATGCCCTCACCCTGAACCCTGACCCAGGGGGCGAGTCAAGCCTGCACAGGCCCCGGGGTCGGGCCGGGGCCTCGGCGCCTGCGGGGCGGGGGTAGCGCGCCTTGAATTCGCTCCGATCGCATAATAAGGAACCGTCACTCGCCGCGAAGCCGGGATTCACACTTATGAGCCTCAAAGACAACCTCGATAAACTCGCACAGCTCCACCGCGAAGCCGAGCTGGGCGGCGGTGAGGAGCGGATCAAGCGCCAGCACGCGGGCGGTAAGCTGACCGCGCGCGAGCGCGTCGATGCCTTGCTCGATCCCGGCAGCTTCGTGGAAACCGACAAGTTTAAAACCCACCGCTGCGCCGACTTCGAAATGGAGAAGAAGAAGATCCCCGGCGACGGCGTGATCACCGGCTACGGCACCATCGACGGGCGCGTCGTATATGTCTTCTCGCAAGACTTCACCGTCTTCGGCGGCAGCCTCTCCGGCGCCTTTGCCGAGAAGGTCTGCAAGGTGATGGACCTGGCGATGAAGACGGGCGCGCCCGTGATCGGCCTGAATGACTCGGGCGGCGCGCGTATCCAAGAAGGCGTGGTGAGCTTGGCGGGTTACGCCGACATCTTTCAGCGCAACGTCATGGCCTCGGGGGTGATCCCGCAAATCTCGGCGATCCTCGGCCCCTGCGCCGGCGGCGCGGTCTACTCGCCGGCGATGACCGACTTCATCTTCATGGCCGAAAAAACCAGCAACATGTTCATCACCGGGCCCGATGTCATCAAGACCGTAACCCACGAGGAGGTTACCAAAGAGGATCTCGGCGGTGCCGCCACTCACAACATGCGCAGCGGCGTGGCCCACTTCGCCGCTCGCAACGAGCGCGATTGCTTGCAGATGATCCGCGAGCTGTTCTCCTACCTGCCCAGCAACAACCTCGAAGATCCTCCGTGCGTGCCCTGCACCGACGATGCCAACCGGCGCGACGAGAAGCTCGACACCCTAATCCCCGACAACCCGAACAAGCCCTACGACATCAAGGAGCTGATCACGGCCGTGGTCGACGACCGCCACTTCTTCGAGGTCCACAAGGACTTCGCTAAGAACATGGTAGTCGGCTTCGCTCGCCTCGGCGGCCGGCCGGTGGGCATCGTGGCCAACCAGCCGGCTCATCTCGCCGGCTGCCTCGACATCGATGCCTCGGTCAAGGGGGCGCGCTTCGTGCGCTTCTGTGACTGCTTCAATATCCCGATCGTCACCTTCGTCGATGTTCCCGGCTTCCTGCCCGGCACCGCGCAGGAGTACGGCGGCATCATCCGTCACGGCGCCAAGCTGCTCTACGCCTTCTGTGAGGCCACGGTGCCGAAGGTCACCATCATCACGCGCAAGGCTTACGGCGGCGCTTACGTGGTTATGTCCTCGAAGCACATCCGCGGCGATTTCAACTTCGCCTACCCGACCGCCGAGATCGCCGTTATGGGCCCCGAGGGGGCGGTGAGCATCATCTTCCGCGACGAGATCCAGAGCGCGGCCAACGCCGCGCAAGAGAATACCCGCTTGCTAACCGACTACCGCCAGACTTTCGCCAACCCGTTCAAGGCCGCCGAGCTGGGCTACATTGACGAGGTCATCATGCCGGAGGATACCCGGCCGCGCTTGATCCGCTGCTTGCAGGTGCTCGAAAACAAGCGCGACAAGAACCCACCCAAGAAGCACGGCAGCATTCCGCTATAGCGCCGCCGGCGCCCACTTGACCGTGACTGCCGAGAACACGCGCATCGCGGAGCTGGTACAGCGCTGCTTCGGTCCGGCTGCCGCAATTGACTCGATCCTGGCGCTGGCAGGCGACGCCTCGACTCGCCGCTACCTGCGCGTGCAGCTGCACGGCGCCGGGGTGCCGGAGTCGGCTGTCGTGATGGTCCTCGCCGACAGCGGCCTGTCGATCTCCTCGGACGAACTGGCGGTCTTCAAGGCGCCGCCACAGGAGCTGCCCTTCATCAACGTCTACCGCTTCCTGCGCGCGCTCGGTGTTCGGGTGCCGCGCGTGTATCTCGATGCCAGCGAGTGCGGCTACGTGGTGCTCGAAGACGTCGGTGACGGCGCGCTGTGGGACGTCATCCAGGACCTGCCCCCGCCTCGCATTGCGCAGTTGTACCGCGACGCCATCGATCAGCTGCTGATCATCGAACTCGAAGGCACACGCCGGCGCGACGATACCTGCATCGCCTTCCAGCAAGCGTTTGACGAACGGCTCTTCAACTGGGAGTTCGAGCACTTCATCGAATACGGCCTGGAGCAGCGACTCCCCAATCCGCTGCCGCCGGCCGAGCTGACCGAGTTGCGCCGGCACTTCACGGCCATCTCCAAGCAACTCGACGGCGAGCCGCGCTTCTTGGCGCATCGGGACTTCCACAGCTGGAACCTGTTCGTTCACGCCGGTCACGTGTGGGTCATCGACTTCCAGGACGCTTTGTTGGCGCCGGCCACCTACGATCTGGCCACCCTGCTCGGCGATCGCGACACCAGGCTCAAGATCGGATCACTGGAAGACGAGTTGCTCGATTACTTCCACGCCCAGTGGCACTTGCGCGGTGGCCCGCAGTGGGATCGCGACGCCCTGCGGCGGCAGTACTTCGCCTGCGCTTTGCAGAAGGCCTTCAAAGTGGTTGGCCGCTTCCACTATCTGAATCTAGTGAAAGGCAAGCCCGGCTACCTGCGCTACTTGCCGTCCACCCTACGCCAGATCCGCCGCCTACTAGCGCGCGACCGTGCCCTGGCGAACGTGCACGCCATCCTGGCGCCGTACTTCCCTGAGCTGCGGGAATAGAGCGCGGAAGGGGTCTATGACCCGGGCGATGATATTGGCGGCAGGGCTGGGTTCGCGCCTGCGTCCGCTCACCGAGCAGATTCCCAAGCCACTGCTCGACGTCGCCGGGCGACCGCTGATTGCCTACCCGTTGCTGC
This sequence comes from Deltaproteobacteria bacterium, assembly GCA_016210005.1. Lineage (NCBI taxonomy): Bacteria > Pseudomonadati > Myxococcota > Myxococcia > Deltaproteobacteria bacterium. The sequence goes on from JACQVA010000097.1 coordinate 72,671, forward strand.
TGGTACGCTCGGCCGGGATCACCGAGGTGCTGATCAATCTCCACTACCTCGGGGCGCAGATTCGTACCGCCCTGGGCGACGGCAGCGACTACGGTGTTCGCATTACCTACTCGGAGGAAGACCCTATTCTCGACACCGGCGGGGCGATCAAGAATGCCGAGTCGTTCTTGCGCGGCGACACCTTCGTGATTCTGAACGCCGACACCATCGTCGATCTCGATCTGCCGGCGATGCTGGCGTATCACCACGGGCGCGGCGGTATCGGCACCATGCTGCTGCGCGCCGATCCCGAGGTCACACGCTACGGTGCCATCGAGGTGGACGCGGATGATCGCGTGCGCCGCTTTCTCGGTTTTCCCGCCGCCGCGGCTGAGCCGCTGACGCCGTTGATGTACGGCGGTGTGTGGGTCTTCGAGCCGCGGCTGTTCGACTATCTCGACGCCGGCGTGTTCAGCATCACCAAGCACAGCGGGCCGGCGTTGCTGCGGTCAGGCGAAGCGCTCTACGGCTACCGCTACACCGGCTACTGGCGTGTCCTGGATACGCCCGCTGGGCTCGTTGCCGGCCGGCACGATATGTTGAGCACGCGCTTGCGCTTTCTGGATGCGGGGTGGAACTCAGGCAACCCTAGGCCATGACCACGTGCAATCAATGCGGCGCCTGCTGCCGCGTGTTGACGGTCGAGCAGTCGCCGGAGGAAATTCAGGCGATCGCCGCCATCACCGGCCTGCTCGGCATCCCGTCCGACATGATCTTCGCCGCCAAGCACTGGCACCCGTTGCCGCGAACGGAGGCGCTGCGGCGCAACCCGTTTTATGCCTCGCGTCTGCCGGCCGACACCTACTTCTACTGCTGCGACCAACTCGGCGACGACGGCCGCTGCCAGAGTCACCCCGAGCGCCCGTTGGTCTGCCGCGGCTATCCTTGGTACGACCAGCCGGTGCGCGACATGGCCCTGCCTGCCGCAGTTTGTGAGTTTCACTACGACCAAGTGATAGAATTCGTCATCCGGCGGCCGGATCTATGAGCGGGTCGCGGGCGCCGACTCAGTGCAGCTCCATGCCGCCGTCGACGTTGATCGCCTGGCCGGTGACGTTGGGCGCCGTTGCCAGGAAGACAGCCAGTTGGCCGATGTCCTCCGGCGTTTGCGGCCGCGCCAGCGGGATCAAGCTCGCGACGTAGCGCTGCCACGACTCCTCCTTGGACTCGCCTTTCTGCTTGAGGGTGTCGGCGAGGTACTCCCACATCTGTGTGCGCAGAATGCCGGGGCAAATGGCGTTGACACGGATGTTGAAGCGCGCCACCTCCTTGGCCAGCGCATTGGTGAACCCAACGACGGCGAACTTCGAGGCGCAGTAGTGCGCCATGCCCGGCGAACCGTTCTTACCCGCAACCGAGGCGATGTTGATGATGCAGGCATCGGGCCGTTGTTTGAGGATCGGCAGCGCGGCTTTGCAGGTGAGGAAGACGCCCTTGACGTTGACGGCCATGGTGAGGTCCCACTCCTCTTCGGGCATCTTCTCGACCGTCGAGATGTGCACCACGCCGGCGTTGCACACCAGGATGTCGAGCTGGCCGAGCTGCGTCATGGTGTCGGCCAGCATGCGCTGCACCTGCGGCCACTGTGTGACATCGGCCTCGATGGCGGTGGCACGACGGCCGAGAGCCTGGATTTCGCTCACCGTATCGCCCGCCGCCTGAAAGCCGCTCACCGCGGCCGCGCGGTACTGCTGAGAGGCGCTGGCCATCCGCTCCACTTCCGCAATCGCGATGTCGGCGCCCTGCCGCGCCAGCGCCAGCGCAATCCCCCGCCCGATGCCACGCGCGCCACCCGTGATTAGCGCCACCTTGCCTGCCAGCTTCATAAGCTTCTCCGTGATTGACTCGCTCACCTGATGACCAAGTGGCTCAGGGACTCGAACCGGTCGATGACGAAATCCGGCGCCAGCGCGCGCAGCGTGTCGGCCGCGTGCATCCCGTACGTCACGGCACAGGTGGCAACGCCGGCGGCTTGGCCCATCTCGATGTCGAAGCTGGTGTCGCCGACCATCAAGGTGCGCTGCGCCGGCGTGCCGAACAGCGCCCGCGCCCGCTCCAGCATCTCGGGGTGCGGCTTGCCGCGGGTGACGCAGTCGCCGCCGATGACTTCGTCGATCAAGTGTTGGATGGCGCAATGGCGCACAATGTCGCGCGTGGTTGCCCTTGCCTTGCTGGTGCCGACAACCAGCCGCTTGCCCGCGGCCCGCAACGCCGCCAGCGTGTCCATCACTCCCGGGTACAAGCGAAACTGGCTGACGAACTCCGGCGCGTCGGCGCGTCGGCGGTAGTTGACACACAGCTCCGGTATGGCCGCCGCAGCATCGGCAGGGAGCGCACGCTGGAAGACCTCGTCGAGCGGCAGCCCGATGGTTGCAGCCACTGCGCGAGCGTCAGCGCAGGGATAGCCGTGCGCCGACAGCGTGGCATTCACCATCCCGACGAGGATCGCCTCGCTGTCAACCAAGGTCCCGTCGAGGTCAAGTATGAGCAGGTCGAACGGATTCAAGAGCAAGCTCCAGCCGCTTCCCTACCAGAGGCAGCAAGCGGCTTAAAGCCTCGCTCGACTGCTTGAATCTCCCTCGCCATTTGGTTTACCTCGGTACCAGTGGCGTACTCAATTGGCACCAAGCTCATCTCCGCCGAGGCCGCGGCGGCGTTGGTGAAATCCGGCGACTGGCTCGACTACGGCTTTGGACTGGGCCAACCGGATCGGTTCGACCGAGCGCTGGCGGCGCGCACGGACGAGCTGCGCGGCGTGAAGATTCGCTCGTGCCTGACAATGCGGCCGCGGGCGGTGCTCGAGGCCGATCGCACCGGCGAGCACTTCCTGTGGTTCAACTGGCACTTCTCCGGCTACGATCGCACTCAGCACGACGCCGGCCGCTGCAACTACATCCCGATGAACTTCGGCGAGGCGCCCGACTACTACCGCCGCTTCGTCGACCCCATCGACGTCGTTTGCATCAAGACTACGCCGATGGACGCGCACGGTTACTTCAACTTCGGCGGCGCGGTCACCTATCACAAGGCGATGACCGAACGCGCCAAAGTCCTCATCGTCGAGACCTGCGAGGCCATGCCCTACGTCTTCGGCGCGCAAGAGTCGGTGCACGTCAACGACGTGGACCACGTCATCGACGGCGGCGCGGGCCCGGTTCCGGAAGCCGGCAACCCGCCCGCCACCGCGATCGACCGCCAGGTCGCGGCCCTCATCGCCGCGGAAATCGAGGACGGCGCCTGCTTGCAGATCGGCATTGGCGGCATGCCCAACGCCGTTTGCGCCTTGCTGAAAGAAGCCGGCGTGCGCGACCTCGGCATTCACACGGAGATGCTGGTCGACGGCATGATCGATCTCTGCGAAGCCGGCTTGATCACCGGGGCGCGCAAGACGCTCAATCGGCATCAGATCGTGTTCACCTTCGCCGCCGGCTCGCGCAAGCAGTACGACTTCATCCACCGCAACCAAGCGGTGCAAAGCTTCCCGGTCGATTACACCAACCTGCCGCAGAACATCATGCAGAACGAGCGCGTGGTCTCGATCAACAACACCACCCAGATCGATCTGCAGGGGCAAGCGGCTTCGGAATCGTCGGGTCATCGCCATCTCACCGGCACCGGCGGGCAGCTGCAATTTGTCCGCGGCGCCTATGCTTCCAAGGGCGGCAAGTCGTTCATCTGTCTGTCGTCGACGTACGACAAGCGCGGCGAGCCGCAGAGCCGTATCGTGACCACCCTGACCCCGGGCAACGTGGTGACCACGCCGCGCACCGACGTGATGTACGTGGTGACCGAATACGGCATGGTCAACCTCAAGGGCAAGTCGGTCGCCGAGCGCGCCACGGCGTTGATCGCGATTGCGCATCCCGACTTCCGCGAGTCGCTCGCAAGGGAAGCGCGCGAGAAGAATCTGATTCCGAAGGGCTTCTTCTGATCGCGCTACGATCGCAGCCGGCGGGCGTGCAGGTTCACCAGCACCATCGCCCCGGCCGAGACGAAGAACACCGCCCGCAATCCCAGGTGGGCACCGACCCAGCTGCCGGCCAGCGGCCCCATCAGGTTGCCGAGCATGGTGGCGCTCGAGCTGAGGCCCATCACGCCGCCGCGCCGCTCGGGCGGGCTGGCCGCGGTGATGAAACCGAAGAGCGTGGGTAGCACACCGGCCACGAACGCGCCGTAGAGCAGACGCAAGACCAGCAACTGCACCACACCGGTGGTCAAGCCTTGCAACAGCAGCGCCACCGTACAGCCAAGCAGCGCCAGGGTCATGGCCGTGTGGAAGCCAAGCCGATCACCGCGCCGCCCCCACCAAGGCGCGGCAATCAACGAGGTGATGCCGGTGGCAGCGAACAAGACCCCGGTGGTCGTCGCTAGCAGGCGTTGCTCGACCCCGAGCTGTTCCACATAGAGCACGAAGATCGGCTGCAGCGTCGTGATCAGGCTCTGCGCCGCCAGCACCGCCACGAGCGCGTTGCGCAGCTCGGGCCTGCGCCACGCCAGCTCGAGGTTGCTGCGTACCGACACCCGCGCCACCGGCGCCGCCGCTGCCCGCACCTCGGTCAGCATCATCGCCGAGACTATCCCGCCGGCCAGACATAGCACCGCAACCACGAGAAAGATCCAGCGGTAGCCGATGAGGTCGGCCAGCACACCGCCGAGCAACGGTCCGATCAACCCGGATGCCGGCACCACGCTCTGCAACAGTCCCAAGGCATAGCCGCGCCGAGAATCCGGCGCCGTCACCGACACCAGCGCCATGCCCGCTGCCAGAAACCCGGAGACGCCGCCGAGTGCCAGCCGCCAGACGAACAGCGTCTCCACCGAGCCGGCCAGGGCCATGCCGACATACACCAGCGCGCTGCCCAGCAGCGCACGCACCACCATCAGTTTCTGGCCGTAGCGGTCGCCGAGCGCACCCCAAATCGGCGTGGCAATGAACGACACCATGAACGGGCCCGAAAACACCAGCCCGCTCCAGCGCAAGACCGCGGCATCGTCCGTGATCCCCAGATCGCGCACGTACAGCGGAATGAACGGCAAGATCATGGAGAGGCCGACGAAGGCCGCAAACTCCACCGCCCACAGAACGTACAAGTTGCGCCGCCACGCCGCCGGAGCCTCGCTAAGCGCGCTACCCTCGGGTTGCGTCATCGTGGCCTCGCATGGCCGCCGAGGCTTACCAAGGGGGCCGTGCTCGGGCAATGCGTCGCCCGGCTCGATTCGCCGGCTGGTCGCGAAACCCGCGTTTCCGGTCTGGATGTCTGTGCCCGAGCGCCGTAAGATGCGGCCCGGTGGGATCGCCAAATGCGCCTGCGGCGTCTGCTTACTCGGTTGACGATTGTGGCCACGCTAGCGGGGCCGGCGGCCGCGGTGCGCGCCGGGCAACCCGCGGCGCTCGCGACTCTCCAGCAGCTGGTTCGGGCAGCTGATACGGTGGTGCTGGCGCACTGCGACAGCGGTGAGAGCAAGTGGGCCGACGCACCACCGATTATCGTCACTCGCCGTCAGTGCCAGGTGGAGCGCGCCTTCAAGGGCTCAACCGGCGCGACACTGACGTTGCAAACGCTCGGTGGGCGCGTCGGTGATGTTGTCATGGGCAGCTCGGCGCTAACAGCGAGCGTGCCCGCGAACGTCGCCGTCGTGTTGCTGCTACGGCGCAGTCAATTCGGTTCACACTACGTTCTGGCCGGCGGCGCTGGTGCAGCGGTGGCGCTGGCTTACTCCGCCGGCCAGTACACTATCCACGGCATGGCGCTGGAAGACTTTGCGCGCTGGGCGGGCCAATGACAGCGCCCCCGCTGGCCAATCGCTTCGTGTCCTGTGCCGCGCTCGTCGTCGCCGTACTGCCGGCGCTGACTGGAGGCGCGCACGCCTACACGCTGGTGCGTACGAGCGCGGCAAGCTCGCCGCTGCGCTGGCCGTCAGCGTCGCAACCCGTGTTGATGCAGCTCAGCGATCGGATCAGCGCCAGCCTGCCCAACATGGCCGCCGGTAGTGATCCCGCCGGCGCGATCCGGCGGGCGCTCAGCCGGTTTCCGGCGGTGTCGGCGGTGCGCTTTCAAGACGGCACAACGAGTGCCGTCTCGGGCGGTAGAGACGGCGTGAACCTGGTCTCGTTCGCCGACACCACCCCCAATCGCGAGATCTTCGAGATGGCCGGCGGCGCGGCCGTGGTCGGGCTGACGCTCTACTTCTATAGCGGCTCCGAGCTGATCGAGGCGGACGTGCTGTTCAACCCCGCGCTTGCGTTCACCACCACGCTGGCCACCGACGAGGAGCTGCAAGACGCCGGGCAGTTCGATGTTCAAGCAGTGGCCACGCACGAGTTCGGCCACGTCATCGGCCTGCACCATACCGGCGTGGAATCGGCAGCCATGTGGCCGCTCGCCTCGGTGCTGCAACGCCAGCTGGACGCCGACGACGTTGCCGGGGCCAACGCGCTCTACCCGGCCGGCGCCGGCAGCGGCACGGTGGCCGGCAGCGTCACCGTCGCCGGCGCGCCCGCCTTTGGGGCGCACGTGGTCGCGCTCTCCGAACGCGGAGCGGTCGCTGCCAGCGCCCTCACCTTGCCGGGCGGGACGTATGCGATCGAACGACTCGCACCCGGCCGCTACACCTTGTACGCCGAGCCGCTCGATGGCCCGCACAGCTCGGTGCCGGCGGATCACTGCGTGCGCTTCGGCAACCTCAGCGGTGCTGGTATCTATAACAACGCCGTGCTGACCGTCGACTTCGCCACGCAGTTCCACGACGGCGTGGACGTGGTCGCCGAGCAGACGACAACCGCGAACTTCTCGCTCGCCGCCGGTGCGCCAGCGGTCAATCCGGCCCAGATCGGGCCGGCAACGCTCAACAATGGCTCGATTTCCGCCTTTGTTGCGACCCGGCCGCTGGCGGTGAGCGCGGGCAGCGAGCAATGGTTAGCGGTGGCAGGCGCGAATGTGGATCAGGTCCCGGTCGAGGGCATCAGCCTCGGGCCCGACATCACTGTGGACTTGGACAGCCGCCGCGTGCTGAACGCGACCTGCGACTCGGCGCCGTTCCCCTTCCTGTTGTTTCGCGTCGCCATCGACCGCGGCGCGGCGACGGGTGGCCGCACGATCGTGCTGACTGCCGTCGGCCAGCCGGTAGCGTTTACCGCCGCGCTGCGCCTCAACCCGGCCCCGCTGCCCTGCGTCGGCGATTGCGATGACGACGGCGCCGTAACCGTTGATGAGTTGGTGCGCGGGGTCAACATCGCCCTCGGCAACACCACGCTCGAGGTCTGCCCGCAGTTTGATTCGAGTGACGACGGATCGGTGACCGTCGATGAGCTGGTACAGGCGGTCAACGCTGCCCTCAGCGGTTGCGAGTAAGCAAGTGGCGAGAAACGGGCGCGAGCCCACTTGAGAGGGACTAGCGGCAGCGAAGGGGAGAGCAGTATGCGACTGAAGGATCGAGTTGCCATTGTTACCGGAGCCGGCTCCGGCCTGGGGCGTGCTGGGGCGCTGGCGCTGGCGGCGGCCGGCGCCAAGGTATTCGCTTCGGACATCAACGAAGCGGCCGCGCGCGAGACTGCGGAGCTGATCGGCGCGCGCGGCGGCGCTAGCCGCAGCGGCAAGCACGATGCCGGCGCCGCCGCCGAGGCCGAGCGCCTGGTGCGCGACACCGCTGCCGCCTTTGGCGCCCTTCACATCCTCTACAACAACGCCGGTATCGCGCTGCCCTTCGACGACGGCTTTACCGCGCGGGTGGAGCCGGAGGTGTGGGATCGCGTGATTCGGGTAAACCTGTCGAGCGTCTTCTATTGCTCGAAGTACGCCATCCCCGAGATCGCCCAAGCCGGCGGCGGCGCGATCATCAACACCGCCTCGTCGATGGCCCACCTGCCGCTCGGTGGCTTGGACGGCTACGCGGCCTCGAAAGGCGGCGTGGCCATGCTGACCAAGTCGATGGCCGTCGGCTGTGGACCGATGAACATTCGCGTCAACGCCATCAGCCCCGGCTACGTCGACACCCCGATGAACGCGCTGATCTGGGGCAGCGAGGAGATGAAGCGCGGCTTCGAGAAGGGCCACATGACCGGCTTGCAGACGGCCGAGGAAATCGCCGATCTGGTGGTCTTCCTCGCCAGCGACGAAGCCCGCAGCCTCACCGGCGCCGTGATCAACTGTGACCGCGGCTGGACCGCGTTCAAGCAACCCGATCTGCTACGCTGAGGACTAAGTGGAAGCGCCGCCAGCGGTCACTTTCTTGTCGTAACCCCGGCATGAAGGGCTGGTAAGGCTGGCGACTGAAAGGTATGAAGATTTCCCGCGACCATGACGGACAAACCGGACTTGATCCTGGCTCTGGATGCCGGCGGCAGCTCGACGCGCTGCTTGCTGGTGCGCCGCGACGGCAGCGTGCTTGGCCGCGGCTGTGGCGGACCGGGAAATCACATTCTGTCGGGCTGGGAGGCCGCGCGCGCGGCTGTGGCGGACGCGATCGCTGAGGCTTGCCGCGCCGCGCAGGTGGAAGCCGCCGCGGTTGGCCTGGCCATGGCGGGCAGCGCCGGTGTAGGCCCTGATGGCATGGGCTCACAACTGGTCGAGGCGCTGGTGCAGGAGCTGTTGCCCAACGCCCGCGTGCGCGCCATCGGCGACATGGTGGCCGCCTTCTGGGGCGCTCTCAGCACGGATTTCGGCGTCGTGGTCGCCGCCGGCACCGGCTCGGTGTGCTGGGGCCGCAACGCCGCCGGCGACACCCGGCAAGTCGGCGGCTGGGGCCACATCCTGGGCGACGAGGGCAGCGCCTATGACATCGCCGTGCGCGCGCTGCGAGCCGGCGCGCGCGCCACCGACGGCCGCGGCCCGCGCACAGAGTTGACGCAGCGGCTAGTCAGCGTCCTCGCCGTCAGCGACTACATCAACGTCGCCTTGCGCATTTACGGCGACCCGCTGACCCGTGACGCCATCGCCCGCCTGGCCACCACCGTCGTCGAAGTAGCGGCTAGGGGTGATCAGGTCGCACAGTCAGTGCTAGCGGAGGCGGGCGCCGAGTTGGGCCTGCACGCCGTCATCGCGCTGCGTGTCCTAGGGCTCGGCGAATGCGCTGCACCGGTCGCATACACCGGCGCCGTCTTTGCCGCCGGCGAGTGCATCCTCGAATCCTTTCGCCGCACCATTATCGCCGCCTGCCCGCTGGCGACGGTGGTGCGGCCCGAATTCCCGCCGGTGGCCGGCGCGCTCAAGCTGGCGCTGCGCGAGTTGGGCGTGGACTTCACTCCGGCCATCGCCGCAACCTTGCGGGCGACGTTGGGAGCGGAGCGGTGACGGCGCTGCGCGCCGGCTTTGCCCAACGCGATATCACCCCGCCGCTCGGCCTGCCGCTCGGCGGCTACGGTGCCCGCGCCGGCGGTGCCGACGGCGTTCTCGATCCGTTGTACTGCCGCGCTGCGTACTTCGACGACGAAAGCGAGCCGGTTGCGGTGATGGTCTTCGATCTGGTGCACGTCTTCGGCAGTTGGACTGCGCAGGTGCGGCAGCGGGTGGAGCAACGGCTCGGCATCGCGGGGCCGCACTGTCTGATTGCCGCCACGCATACCCACGCCGGGCCGGGGGTGTTTCGCTCGGCGATTGCCACCGCCCCCGAGGTCCAAAAGTATGAAACCGAGCTGATTGAGCAGACCGTGTCGTGTCTGGCGCAAGCCAAGCGCGCGGCGGTACCAGCCGGCATTCGATTTGGCACCGCACCAACGCGGGGCGTGGCGGCGAATCGCCGTGATCCGTCGCTGTCGGTGGATGAAACCGTGCGTGTGCTGGCGGCCCACACGCCCGCCGGCGAGCTGGCCGGAGTGGTTGCCAACTTCGCCTGCCATCCGACGGTGCTGCCGGCGGCGAATCATGCGTACTCGGGCGATTTGTTCGGTGCCGCGGCCACGCAGGCGGCGAAACTTCTGCACGCCCCCGTGATGCTGACAAACGGCGCCGCCGGCGACGTCAGCACTCGCTTCACTCGACGTGAGCAAACGCACGCGGAGGTGCAGCGCTTGGGCGGCCGGCTCGCCGAGGCCATCGCCGCCGCCGTGCGTGGCGCACTGCCGCTGCCGGCGGCCGTGCCGCTGGGGGCGGTCACGCGCTCGGTGCCGGTGCGCCGGCGGGAGCTGGCGTCGCCCCAGTTTGCGGCGGCGCAGTTGCAAGCTGCGCTCGACGACTTGGCCGCAGTGCAGCAACGCAGCGCTGATGCTGCTGCCGTCCGGCTGGCCCAGTCGCGGGTGGAAGGGGCGCAGGCGGAGCTGTGGCTGAGTAACCGCGGCGGTTGGGAGGCGTTGTTCGGCTGCCGGCCGCCACGGGCCGAACTGCAAGCGCTTCACTGCGGTGACCTGACGATTGTCGCGGCACCGGGCGAGCTATTCTCGGGCGCCGGCCGCTGGCTGCACCAGCAGCTGGGCGAGCGCACGCTCGTCGTTGGGTACGCCAACGACTACTTGGGATATTTCGTTCCTCACGCTGAGGCGGCGGCGGGCGGTTACGAAGCGTTGATCGCCATGGTCGACCCTAGGTGCGAGGAGTCGATCCGGTGCGGCCTCATTGACACGGCAGGCAGGGCGAATGAACGGCTCGGATGAGTACTTCGAGGCGGTGCTGGCACTGCTCAGCCGACTGCGCGTGAGTCAGCGCGAAGCAAGCGCGCGCGCCGCCGACATCGTAGCGACCGCGCTGCGCGCCGATGGGGTCGTTCACCTGTTCGGCACCGGCCACTCGCACCTGCTGGCGGAAGAGGTCTTCTACCGTGCCGGCGGACTGATTCCGATCCAGGCCATGCTCGATCCGAGCGTGCTGCTCAGCAGCGGCGCGCGCGCCAGCACGGCCACCGAACGTACGCCGGGAGCGGCGGCCGAGATCGCCGGCCGCTACCAGCTGCGGCGTGGCGACGTCGGGATCGTGATTTCCAATTCCGGCCGCAATCCGGCGCCGGTCGAGATGGCGCAACTGATGAAAGCGCGGGGCTTGACGGTGATTGCGCTCACTAACCTCCGGCAATCGGCGGCGTCGCCGCCGCGGGCGCCGCTAAGGCAGCGGTTGTTCGAGGTGGCCGATGTCGTGCTCGACAACGGCGGGGCCGCCGGTGATGCCTGTTTGCAGCTACCCAGTGTGCCCTATCCGGTGGGACCGACCTCGACGATTGCCGGTGCGGTGCTCTTGCACGCCGTGTTGATCGGAGCGATGGAAAGGCTGGTGGCCGCAGGTGCCACCGTGGTGAATTTGCCCAGCGGTAATATCGACGGCGTCGATCTCAGCGCTGTGCTGGCGGCGTTCGAGCGCTATCGCGATCGCATCCGACATTGGTGAGTGCATGACCATGACCACAAGAGGTGGATTGCTGCTGCGCGGCGGCGATGTGGTGACCCCGCACGGGCTGCTCGCCGGCGCCGATGTGCGCGTCGACGACGGCGTCATCACCCACGTCGGCCCCGGCCTCTCCCCGGCTGGAGCTGAACTGGTCGATGCCCGCAGCCATATCGTGGCCCCTGGCTTCATCGACCTCCACGTTCACGGCGCCGGCGGCGCCATGTGCGAGTCGGGCGACGCCGATCAGCTGGAGACCATTTCGCGAACGCTGGCGCGCTTCGGCACCACCGGCTTCATGGCGACTATTGCCACGCTCGCGCCCGCGGCACTGCACGCGGCCGTCCGGGCCGTTGCCGCCGCCGCCGGCAACGAGCCGGGCGCGCGCATTCTCGGCATCAACCTCGAAGGGCCATACCTCAATCCGCAGCGCGCAGGGGCACAAGACCCGGCGTGGATGCGGCCGCCGTCGATCGAGGAGTTCGACAGGTTGCAAGACCTGTGCGGCGGCATGATCCGCTTGGTAACCGTGGCCCCGGAAGTGGCCGGAGCAATCCCCTTCATTCGAGAAGTGCGCGAACGCGGCGTAGTGGTGGCAGCCGGGCACTCCAACGCGACCGAAGCCGAGATGGAGCTGGCAGTACAAGCCGGCGTCACGCACATCACCCATATGTTCAACGCCATGCGCCAGCTGCATCAGCGCGAGCCGGGCATTCTCGGGGTCGCACTCACCGACGACCGCCTCTCTACTGAGCTGATCTGTGATGGCCACCACCTCAGCGAGCACGTCGTTGACCTCGCGTTGCGCTGCAAGCCGCGGGGCAAGGTGGTGTTGATCAGCGACGCAGTTGCCGCGCTGGGCTTGCCGGAGGGGGAGTACGAAATGTTCGGAGTTCGCTGTCTGATCGCGAACGGCGCGGTGCGGCTGGCTACCAGCGGGCAACTCGCGGGCAGCTGTCTGACGTTGAACCGCGCACTGCGCAACCTGCGCCAATGGCAACCCGCACGGCCGCTCGCCGATCTGGTGCACGCGGCCGCGCAAGCGCCGGCACAGGTGGCCGGTCTCAGCGAGCGCCGCGGCGCGATCGCCCCCGGTCAAGAGGCCGACCTGGTCATGCTCGCCGGCGATTTCAGCGTGGTGCGGACGTGGCGCGGCGGCACGCAAGTGTGACCGGCCAAGCGGTGCACTTGCGCCGCCCCAGAGCCGCGACCCCCATGAGCTCTGGGCCGACGAAGCCTGGAGCCGCGAAGGGATGCGGGTAGGGCGATGGTGCCGAGACAGCGATCGAGTTTCAGGTCAGCTAGACCGGCGGCCGCAGTGCGCCACAACTTGGCTTGCCCCAACACCGGCGCGTGGCTAGAAGTGGTGCCGGCGCAGGCCGCGGGAGGTTGCCATGCCACGATTCGGGGTCTCGATTCCTAACGGGTGGTTGCTCGAGTTGTCGAACGTCGAGGGCGCAGCCCAGAAGTGGGCGACAACGCGGGCTAACGTCGTTGCCGCCGAAGCCGCCGGCTTCGAGTCGGCGTGGATCGTTGACCATTTTCACACCTTCCCACTAAAGACCGCCGAGGCCACCTTCGAGTGCTTCACCACGCTGAGCGCGCTGGCGGAGGCGACCAGAACCATCCGCCTCGGCCAAATGGTCACCTGCAACTCATACCGCAGTCCTTCCTACCTGGCGAAGGTTACCGCTTGCCTCGATGTCATCAGCGGCGGCCGGCTCGATGTCGGCGTCGGCGCCGGTTGGTACGCCGAGGAGTATGAAGCTTACGGCTACGAATTTCCCGACATCCGCACCCGGCTGCGCATGCTCAAGGAGGCTTGCGAAATCCTCAAGCGCCTGTGGACCGAGGAGCGTGTGACTTACAGCGGCCAGTACTATCGGCTCAAGGACACCATTTGCGAGCCGAAACCGCTGCAAAAGCCGCATCCGCCGCTGCTGATCGGCGGCAGCGGCGAGAAGGTGCTGCTGCGCTACGTCGCCCGCTACGCCGATGCCTGGAACGCGAATCTGCCGTTCGACGAGTACGCCCGCAAAGTCGCCATCCTACGCCAGCACTGCAAAGACATCGGCCGCAACCCGGACGAGATTGCGCTGACGGTGGTGCTGCCGATGGTGATCGTGGACCACCACAAGGAGATCAACGGCGTGCTCTCGGAACGGGTGCCGAAGACCATTCCGGTCGAAATGTTGCGCCGGCGTTACGAAGAGCACGGCGCGATCTTCGGCACCGCTGCCGAAGTGGCCGAGAGGCTACGGCCGTGGATCGACTTCGGGGTGCAGACGATCATCTGTGGCTTTGCCGATCCCATCAGTCGCAAGCAGATGCACCGCTTCATGCGCGAGGTCCGGCCGCTGCTGTAGCCCAGCCCTCACACTGGCGGCGCGGCCCACCCTTCGGGTCGCGACAGTCTAGTGGCTCGGATATGGGCGCACGGTCACGCGCAGCGGCTGCTGTAAGGTCGCCATGAACTCGGTTACACCCTGCTCCGGCGGCAGGGCGTAGCTGTTCGAGGCAAACCAGTGCTCGCCGCGATCAACGTGGTTCCAACGGTTCAGGCTGAAGCCGATGCCGGGCATCTCGCCGCGTTCGGATTCCGGCCAATCGTCCTCGGCGCGGCCCTCGCGGTAGTAGAGCCGTGGCTGCAAGCTGGCGAGCGACGGACTGAGCGCCAGCGCCTCAACCAGAGTGGTCGCCGGCCCGTGCAGCGCGAACCACTCGCCCGCTTGCCGTGACAGCGCCAGCTTCTCGGCCGCCATGCGGCCATCGACGCGCAGGCGGCGGCGCGAGCCCGAAGTTTCCAGATCCCAGCCGCTCAATTCGCGGAAGTCGAGTGCGGCGCGAATGGCGACGTCGGTGAACAGCAGGCGCGGCGGGAAGTTGAGCCGGAAGCGCACCGGCAGCTCGGCGAAGTCGCGATAGAAGAAGGCCTCGGAAGCTAGGATCGGTGTGCGCCAACCCCAGGCGAGTCGCACCCACAAGCGCTGGCGGCGAATGACGCGAATCGGACCTCGTCGCCACGCCACCAGCTGAGCTTGGATGTCGTCCTCGGTGCGGGTGACGGAGATGAGCCCCCACAGAAAGCGGGCAGTGGCGCGGATCTTCATCCGATCGAGCCAGTTATCGCCCGGCTGGCCCGCGGGCTGCACCGGGGCGAGGTAACGCGGCGTGCCGCGCTCGAAACCGAGGGCCACACGCGCGCAGGTGATGCGGTCACTAGCGGCATCGTAGTGGACGTACGCCGGCGGCGCCGGACCGGCACGGCGCACGAGATAGGCCCACGCACGTTGAGCCGTGCGCGGGTCGGAGATCTCGATTTCGACGGCGGCACTAACACCGGGCGCGGAGGCCAGCGTTGCATCCGGGTCCATAGGCGCGCGCTCGCCGGCATCGCTGGCCATGAACAGGACGATATCGTTGGCATCGAGCACATCGGGCGGATCATCGGCGTCGGGCGCGGGCCCCTGATCGAGCACCAAGCGCCCGCCGGCGTCGCGTTCGTCGAGCTGCCAAGGAATTAGTGTGCATTCGGCGCCACACGCCAACAGGGCCAAATCGCCCCGGGCGGCTCCGAAAAACCCCGGCAGCTCGCTCGCTTCGATGGCGATTGCTTCCCAAAAGCGAGCCGCCGGCAACCCCGTGTGGGCGTCCGCTGATGCGGCATGTGCCAGGCCCGCTGGTGCGCCCGCCCCGGCCACCGCGACCGCGATGGCGCACAATCGGCTGGCGAAACGCCAGAATTTGCTTGACAAGAAGAGAGCCGCTCGCATAGAGGAACCGCGGGCGAAGTTCTGCCCAGCAGGGACAATAGCGGCTGTCGCGGAATGTGAGCAGAGGAGGGATTCTATGATGCAGCGCAAGCTGGCGATGTGTGGGTTTGTGTCCGTCGTGGGCCTGAGCCTTATCGCCATGGGGATGCCGGTGCAAGCTGTGCCGCTCGACAAGGACGGCGATATTAGGCTGGGCGTGCGCACGTACGTCAACGCGCGGGTTGGGACTGAGAATACGGATCGCTACGGGGTCGGCACGGGCGACCGCGAGAGCCAGACTTTTCCCTACTCCCCTTCCGGTCATTTGCGCCAGAACCGTTTCTTCATCGAAGCTGAGCTCGATCACGATCTTAGCCGGCTGGCCAAGGAAGGGGTCGGCCCGCTGGAACTGCTCCACCATCTCCCTTTCAAAGTGCGGGGGCTCAAGTACCACTTGACCTTCCGCGGCGAAGGCGAGGGTCTCTATGACTGGGGCCCGAGCGAATACAGCACCTCGGCCGAGTACACGACGCCCGAGGATCCTGGCAACGACCCGGTCCCCCACCTCAACCCCAACCCGGTGAGCCACTTGCCGGTCGACGTTTCGGGTACCAGGCACAAGACCAGAAAGCTCGGAACCGACCGCGAGCGGTTGTTCCAGGCTTATATTGAGGGATCAGTTGGCGATCTGTTCTTCCGGCTCGGCCGGCAAATCTGGGCCTGGGGCGAAACCGACGGCTTTAGATTGCTCGACCAGATCAACCCTGTGGACAGCAGCTTCGGCGGGTTCATGGTCTCGCTGGACGAGCGGCGGGTGCCTCTGGACATGCTGCGGCTGGAGTACCGTCTCGGCGAGTTCGGGCCGCTGACGGAGGTTGCACTGCACGCGTATGCCGCGATCGACAACAAGGTCGGGTTCTACCCGGGAACACCAAACGGCTCGCCGTGGGCGCTGCCCAACCTCGGGGCACCGGGCGCGACCACCCGCATGTACGTCATGAGACCGACGCGCACGATCAGCGACATGCGCGGCGGCGGGCGGCTGTACTGGAACATGCTCGATGCCACCTTTAGCCTGGCGCACTATTACACCTACTTCGATAACCCCACTCTGGCTTCCCAGGTGGTATGTATCGACAAGGACTGCAGCCCGGTTCTCGGGACCTTCCCACTGGGCTTCTTCCCCGATGGCTTCTCGGCCCACGCTATCCAGTCGGCCCCAAAAGTCCAGGTGACAGGCGCCACGACGACTTTCCCCATTCCCGTGGAATTTGCGCGGTTGATCGGTCTTGGGGGCGAGCCCATCCTCCGCAGCGAGTTCGCCTACTTTCGCGACGAGCCGCGCTGGCGCCAGTCGAAGATCGATCCGTTCATTTACCGCTACGACGCCAACCTGCGCCAAGTGGCTGGGGAAATCGAGTTCCCGAACGACGAGGTCGGTAGCGGAAAGCGGATTGTCGTCACCGGCGGCCGCAATACGGGCGAATCGGTTAACTATGTCATCGGCTTTGACGTGAACCAGTACGTGCGGTTCCTGAACCCCTACCAGACCTTCTTCTTCAGCACCCAGTTCTTTTACAAGCACCTGTTGCACGCGCACAAGCGGGGCACTCCGTTTTCGCCGTCAGCCCGGGCCAACAAGATCATCGTTGACGGCGAAGTGCTGCCGGTGCCGAAGGAGAACGTCACGGCCGCCGGCTTCCGGGTGGTGGAGCCGAACTTCGTGATGCAGCCGACCGACCAGTTCCTGCACACGCTTTTCATCGGCACCAGCTACCGCAGCGGCACCGTCAGCCCTGGCTTCACCTTCTTCTATGACTGGGGCGGGGCTTTCGTGTACCAGCCGACGATTACCTTCTCGCGCGACCCGTGGCGGTTCACGACCAACGTGACGATTTTGGAAGCAAGCGGGCTCAAGGGGGCCAGCGGCGTCGGCTTATTGCGTGACCGGGACAACGTCATGTTCCAGGTCGAGTACTCGATCTGAGGAGGACCGCGCAAAGGCATTCTGGCTGAGGCCATTGGCGATGACGCGGTAGATGACCGCGGCAGGGGGGCGGCTCGCCAAGTATTAGTATTACACACGGGAGGACAACATAGTGAAGCGTCTTGTCATTGCGACCGCGTGCAGCAGCGTGCTGGCCTGGGCACTGTGCCTGGCTCCGGCCCGGGCCGGAGAAAAACTCGACCCTGCCGACATCAGGCCCAACCTCTTCGGCGCCTGTTTCATCTCCGAAAAGGAAGGCTGGGTCATCGGCGACCTGGGCCGGGTCCTTTATACGACTGATGGGGGCAAGAGCTTCGAGCGCCTCGACACCGGCACCAAGCGTGCCTTCCTGAGCATCGCCTGCTTTCCCGACAAGACCCTCATCCTTGCCGGCAAGTCCGGCATCATCTTCCGCTCCAACGACGGCGGCCGTACCTGGCAGCAGCAGAAGAGCGGCACCGACCGCAATCTGACCTCACTCGCCTTCTCCTCGAAAGAAGTGGGCATTGCCGTAGGCGATGCCGGCACCATCTTGCGCACGCAGGACGGCGGCGCCAACTGGCAGAAAGTGCCCGTGCCCGAACAGGTACCGCTGCCCGAGGAAATAGCGGAGACGGTCGTCCCCGGCGACATCTTGCTCTACGATATAAATTTCGCGACCCCGGATCGGGCCTATATCGCCGGCGAATTCGGCGTCATTCTCGCCAGCACGGATGGGGGTCAGAGCTGGGTAGCCCAGAACAGCCCGGTGCAAAGCACGCTGTTCGGACTCACTTTCACGGACGCCGAGCACGGCTGGTGCGTCGGCTTGTCCGCCACCATGCTGCGCACGCAGGACGGCGGGCAAACCTGGGAGAAGGTGCCGGTGCCGGCCCGGCCCGGCTTCACCTTGTCGCTGTACACCGTCGGCATCCGCGGCCAATATGGTTGGGCCATCGGCGACAGCGGATACTTGCTCGCCACCAAGGATGGCGGGAACACCTGGAAGCTGGTTGACGTGCCGATTCAGCTGGCTGGCAGTTGGTTTCGCGGCCTGAGTCTCATCCCCGATGGCCGCGGAGTTATTGTGGGCGCAGAAGGCCTGATGCTGGCGACCGACCGCGATACGTTCACGCCCCTCCGCAAACTCTAGGGGCCACGGTCGAGACGGAGGATTTCTATGATTCCGCAACGCTGGATCGAAGGCTACTTGCGCTTTCTGCTCAAGTACCGCGGCTCGGTTACCATAGTCGTCGCGTTGATCACACTGTTCTTCGCGTTCCAGTTGCGCCTGATGCGGCTGCACACCGACTTCTTCGATTTCTACCCGAAGTACCGCACCTTCGCCGACGCTTGGCACGAATGCCGCGGCGAGGGCGGCAATGCCGTCTCGTGCCTGGCCAAGTCGGTGATCAATCCCGGGCCCAACCCCTACATCCAGATTTACCGCGACTTCCGCCGTATGTTCGGCAGCGCCAACATCCTCAGTGTCATCCTCGAGGTCAAGCAGGGCGACGTCTACAACCCTGCCACCTTGCAGAAGCTCGATGCCATCACCAAGTACGTCATCAACAGCAAGGGCGTGGTGCCGTATCAGATCCTCTCGATCGCCCATCCGCGCATCACCAGCGTCACCGCCCGTGAAGGCGGGGTCGAGATTCGGCCGGTATTCTACCCCAGCATTCCGCAAACCCAGGCCGATGCCGACCGCGTCAAGTTCGCCGTCTACCAGAACAAGGGCATCCGCGGCATATTTGCCTCGCTGGACGATACCGCCCTGGTGGTCCACGCCGGCTTTTGGGAGGAAGCCCTCGACTTCCGCGAACTCTATAAGCGCATGCAGGACCTGAAGGCCGAGCAGGAGGACGCCAACCACACCATCTACATCACCGGCTTCCCCTGGCTGTACACTTCGGTGCTGCAGTACACGAACCAGTTGATCCTGGTGTTTGTTGCCACAACCATCGCCCTCTCGTTCTTGCTGTACTCGTACTTCCGCACTTGGACCGGCATCTGGGTACCAATCTTTTCCGGGTTGCTTTCCAGTGTGTGGGGCTTGGGGTTAGCGGCGTTTCTCGGCTTCAACCTCGATCCGCTGGTGCTGGTGGTGCCGATCTTCCTGACCGCCCGGGCGCTCAGCCACTCGGTGCAGTCGATGGACCGCTACCATGAAGAGTACCACCGCCTGCACGATAAGGAGCAAGCGATCGTGGTCTCGTACTCGCACCTGTTTGCGCCGGCGATCGCTTCGATCGTCACCGACGGCATCGGGCTGCTGATCGTGGCGGTGGCGCCGATTCCGCTGATTCAGAAGGTCGCCATCTTCGCCAGCTTCTGGGTGGTGTCGATCTTCATCAGCGTGGTGACGCTGCACCCGATCATCCTCTCGTACATCAACCCGCCGCCGCAGCTGACGCCCCAGGCGCAACGCCAGCGCGGCCCTGGGCTGGGACTGGCCACCGTCATCGTCGTGGTCGGGCTGGCCGCCGCCTACGGGCTCCATCGCGCCGAGGTTCTCGGCGGCTGGACTGCGTTCCTTGTGACCACTCCGCTGCTGGCCTGGTACTGGCTGGCTTACGCGGAAGAAATCTATCCCACCGTCACCCGCTGGGTCATCATCGGCAGCGAGGGCTACCGCCGCTGGATCGTGGTGACCATCACCTTAGCCCTATTCTTCGTCGCTCCGATCTGGGGCTGGACCCTGAAGGTCGGCGACATGACGCCGGGCGCGGCGCTGCTTTTTCCCGACCATCCCTACAACGTTGCCTTTCACAAGCTGAACCATAAGTTCCTCGGCGCCAGCCAGCTGATCGTGATCGCGGACACCAAGAAGCCTGACGGCATGAAGAACATCGCCCCGCTGATCACGATGGAGGAATTCGCCGACCACATGCGCGGCGCGGAAGGCGCCAGCGGCTCGGTCACCGTGATCGACATCGTCAAGCAACTGACCCGGCTGTACCGCGACGGTGACCCGAAGTGGAGCCTCGTGCCCGAGAAGCCCAAGGAGATCGGCCAGCTCTTCTACGTGTTCACCAACAGCGCCGCCGCCGGCGACCTCGATCGCTTCATGGACCCCACCGGCCGCTACGGCACCGTGCTCACGCTATTCCGCGGTTATTCGCACGACGTGGTGATGAACTCGATCGCCATGGGCAAGCGCTTCGCCGAACAGCTCCACAGTGACGACGTCGAGTTCAAGTTCGCCGGCGGCCTGTTCGGCATCTTGGCCGCCGTCAACGAAGCGGTGGAGAACTCGTACTGGACCAACCTAATCCTCATCTTCTGCATCGTCTACTTCTGCCTGTACCTCACCTACGGCTCCTGGTACTGCTCGGCCATCTTGATGATCCCGGTGATTCTCTCGCAGTTGGTGGCCGAGGCGCTGATGGTGCTGTGGAATATCGACTTGAACGTGAACTCGCTGCCGATCGCGGCGGCGGGCGCCGGGGTCGGGGTGGATTACGGCATCTACCACTTCAGCCGCATGATCGACACCTTCGACGAGATCGGCAAGCTCGACGAGGCCATCGACTACGCCACCGCCACCACCGGCAAGGCGATCATCTTCACCGCCTCGACCATGCTCGCCGGCACCGGCTTCTTCTGGTTCGCGGACCTGAAGTTCCAGGCCGAGATGGGCATGCTGCTGGCGCTGCTGATGGGCTTCAACACCTTCGGCGGGCTGGTGGTGGTGCCGGCATTGATCAAGGTGCTGCGCCCGCGTTTCCTGTTGGATCGTAAGCCAGTCGGCAGCGCCGCATCACCGACCCAGACCGCGCTGGCGAGCTGAAGGCAATTGACTGAGAAGACCCGTGCCCACGAGATGACTCGGCGCACGCACTTATAAAGGAGGCTACAGCATGATCGGGCAGAAACTTCGGAGACTCGCAGGCGCCACCGCGCTGGCGGCGGCACTCGGCGTCACCGCGTTGAGCGCTCTACCGGTGGCGGCCGAAGACCAGGGCAAGACCTGGATCTTGGACAGCAACAACTGGCAGGAGGCCAAAGACCTGGTACCTCCTGTGGTGCTCGAGCGCATCAAGAAGGGCGAATACTGGTACAAGGTCGTCCCCGTCGACCCCGACAAATTCCGGCAGAACTACTCGAAGAAGTTCTGGGACGCCAGCGAGGCCAACGACGGTAAGTACGACATCGATACCGCCACTTGCGGGCTCAAAGATGTGAAGACCGGCAAGATGCCCGACTTCTATTTCGGCTATCCCTTCCCCAAGATCGACAAGAGCGACCCGCAGGCGGGCTGCAAGATGGCGTGGAACTTCGACGCCGCCAACGCCATGGGCAACGGCCAGGGCGCTACCTTTACCTTGAACGGCATCGATGGCAGCGGCGAGTTCAAGCGCATCAAGCTTTGGCTGCACCTCAATGCCTTCCTCGGCCGCTCGGCCGGCCCCATCCCCAACCCAGAGAACTTGCGCAGCACCAGCATGTCGAACGTGCTCGAACCGCAGGACGTCGACGGGGTCGGCGGCTTGACCAAGCGCAACAATGACTGGAACAGCCAGGATCAATCCTGGTACTACGTGCCCTCGACCCGGCGCGTGCGCCGCGTCAACGCCGCCACCCGATCCGATCCCGTCGCCGGGCTGGACATTTTCGGCGACGATGTGAACTGCTACGCCGGCAAGATCGAGTATTACAAGTGGAAACTGGTGGGCGAGGGCAACATCCTGGCCCCAGTGCTCAGCCCCGATCCTTTCCCGCAGAAGAAGATCACCGAAAGCCGCTCCGAGGTCCAAATCCCCTATTTCAAGGCCGGCTACGAAACCCCCGGCAGTAAGGGCGTGCCCTGGCTGATCGTCGAGAACCTGAGCATGGTGCCGCGGCCGGTGTGGATCGTCGAGGGGCAGTCGGAAGACCCCTACTACAACTTCGGCAAAGTCATCATGTACATGGACAAGGAAATGTACCGCATCTACTGGAAGCTGGTCCACAACCGGGCGGGCGAGTACTTCTACAACGCCATGTGTGCCTACCACTGGTCCAAGAACGACGACGGCACGCTCACCTCCGTTACCCCCAACATGGTCGTTGGCGTCAACGACAAGACCAACCGCGCCGCCCTCGGCGGCCGCTACAGCTCGCAGTTCATCGAGACCAAGTACGACGACGACTACTTCACCCTGCACCACCTCACCCACATGTCCGACTGATCTCACGCTGGTCCGAAGTCCGGGCTGGAGCTTAGATCCAGCCCGGACTTCAGACCACATCCGCTGCCACTAGACGCACGCGGCCGGACTCTGTAGGGTGCCGCGCGTGCTTGGTGGTGCGGTGAAATATCTTCTCGGCTCGCCTCTTCCTTTGCTCTCGTGGCTGCGGCTTGCGGCCTTCGCCTTGACGCTGCTGGCGAGCGTCGCGGGTGCCGGCGTGTCCGGCGATGCCGACTGTAACGGCTATCTCGATCCGGCTGATCTCGATGCCTTGATTGAAAGCAGTTTTGGAACCTACGACTGCCCGGATGCCGACATAAACGGCGACGGCAGCGTCGGGGCCGCCGATGTCGCCGCGCTGCTGCAGCTGCTCAGCCATCCGGCCACACCGACGCCGATAGCGAGCGGCCCGGTCGTCACTTTCTTTGGCCTCGCTAGCTCGGCGGGTGAAGCGGCCCTACCCATTGCCATCACCGATGATGGGGTGCCGATCTTCTGGCGACCGGTTGGGGTCGGCTTCAAGCTGGTCATCGAGGGTGCGCCGGGATCGAGCGGCAAGATGGTCGGGCGGATAGTTGAACCGATCACCGGGCGTCCCGACCTCCAACTCGAAAGCGACCAGGGGCTGGGCAACGGTGGCTATGATCGCTGCCCCGGAACGGTGCCTGGCATCAGCCCGCCGGACTTCGGCCCCGGCCCGCTGATTGACGCTGCGCTGCGCGCTTTCGCCTGTGGCTTTCAGGCCACCACCACCCGCACCACTGCGTGTACGTTGGGGCCGTTCGGCAATGCGGACTGGGTCGGAGCCGCCACGCAAGTGCAGTTCTGCCTGCAAGTCGAAGCCCTGCGGCAATTTCCACCCGGGCAAACCCAACTCAGCGTCCAGCTCCGTGACGTGGACGGCAACGCCGGCCCGGTGCAGCACCTGGTGGTGCTGGTCGGGGCGACGCCGCCGCCAACCAATACGCGCACGCCGACGCCAACGGCCACAACCGTTCCCACGAACACGCGCACTGCCACCCGGCCTCATACCGCGACGGCAACGCCGCCGCCCAGCCGCACCTTGACGGCAACGGCTACGCCCACCGGCTTCGCCACCAGCACGTGGACCGCGACCGCAACCGCTGTACTCACTGCGCCGCCAACGGCGACCAAGACACGCACCGCAACGCCGTCCGCTACCGGCG
This sequence comes from Deltaproteobacteria bacterium, assembly GCA_016210005.1. Taxonomy (NCBI): domain Bacteria; kingdom Pseudomonadati; phylum Myxococcota; class Myxococcia; species Deltaproteobacteria bacterium. The sequence continues at coordinate 96,095 of JACQVA010000097.1, forward strand.
GCACGCCCCCGAGCACCAGCACACCCACTCGTACCGTTACCGCTTCCCCAATTCGCAGCGCCACCGCTCCGTTTACGTCCACACCCACAGCGAGCCCGAGCCGAACCACGCCCTTGCCGAGCGCAACTCGAAGTGCCACGCCAACACTCGCACCCAGCGCCAGCGCAACTGCAACCCGCACCGCCACGCGCCCGCCGACGATCACCCCCAGCCGCAGCCCCACGCCGCAGCCGACACCGACGCGCTCGGTTACCCGGACCCCCACGCGCATTCCCACCAGCACACCGTCGCCGAGTGAGGACGCCGGTCCGGTGGTGAGCTTCTTCGGCCTGGCCAATGCCGATTACGCGCTGGCCACTCCAACCGCGACCACCCCGGAAGGCATCCCGATCTACCAGCGCGCCTTCGGGTATTCCTTCGTTCTGGTGGTCGAAGGCCGCCCCGGCAGCAGCCGCCAGAGAGTCGGCGGTAGCAGCTTCAACTACGATCCGACCGACCCGACGGTCAGACCTGACTTGCAAATTCAGGTGAATCGCCCATTGGGCAACGGCAGTGCCGCGGTCTGCGACAACTCGCTGCCGACCCTTGGGGGAATACCGGCGGTGGACCCGCCGAGCTTCGAGCTAACCCAACCGATCTCGGATGCGCTCAACGATCTGGGCTGTCGGTTCTTGAACGGTGCGGGTACCCCCGGGGGCCGCAGCCAGGCAGACGCCTGCACCGTCTTTATCGACGGCACCTATCACTTCGTCGACAAGAACAACTCGACGATCCAGTTCTGCGGCCAGATTGCCAACCGCTTCGCCTTTCCGAGCGGAGAGACGCTGGTGACAGTGCGTTTGCGCGACCAGGGGAAGAACCTCGGCCCGCCGGCGCAACTGATCATTCGCTACTGATACTTCCGGCCGACCTCAGCCCTCGGTCAGGCTGCGCAGCCAGCGGGCGATCCAGCCTTCGCTCTCCAGCCTGGCCACGCGGATCAATTCGCCATGATCGAGCCAGATTCCCTGGCAGGCGCGGCACTCATCCACGACCACATCGTGCAATCTCCGCTCTGCCAGGCGCTCGCCGCACTTCGGGCAGCGCATCAGGGCGGCTTGCTTGAGCGTGTCTTCGGCCTGACCGGCCTGGGCCTGCTTGATCTTATCGAGCAGCTCGCGGTCGCGCTGGGCGAAGTACTGGTCCTCGCGCCCGCGCTCGACGTCACGCAGCTTGTCTCCCAAACGGTCTTTCTCATCCATTGCTCTGACCTCCACGGTTAGCGCTAAGCCGGCGGTGCGGCCAATGCGAGCGCAGCCACTCCAGGCAGCGCCGGGCGTACACGCTCTCGCTACTCAACAACGTCAAGCCGATAACGAGAAACAGGATGCCCTGGAGGACCGGCAGCACTAGACCCGCCACGCCCAGGCCCAGCAAGAACACGCCGGCTCCTATTCGTGCGACGCGCACGGCCGCTTGCCGCATCAGGACTCCCGTCCATCGCCTGGCCCCTGGCGCGCCAGCCGCCGCAGCACGCGCTCTTTCATCCCAAACCCACAGCCGCGCATTGCCGGCGAGCGTAGTGACGCATGCGCAGATTGTCAACGTGAGCCTGCCGGCCGGCGTCCGGCAGGCAGTGACCGGAGGAGGTCGATAAGCCGGATTCTGTTCCTGCCCGCAACTCGGGCAGGCAGCAGTCATTCCTCTGGGCCGGTCGTTTCCGGCCGGCTCAAGCAACGTACCCGAGGGTCCGCGCGGGCCACGCTGCCCTCCTGTTCGTCTTGCTCCGGGTGGGGTTTGCCGAGCGGCGGCGTCACCGCCACCGCTGGTGAGCAACGCTCACCGTTTCACCGACTCCCCGCGGTTACGACCGCGGGGCCGTCTCTTTTCTGTGGCACTTTCCCCCGATCGCTCGGGGCCGCCGTTAACGGCCACCCTGCCCTGCGGAGTCCGGACTTTCCTCGCGCCCCGATCGAGTCGGGGTGTGCGACTGCTTGACCTCCTCCGGTCGGTTGCCAGCTTGGCTCATTTGCCCGAGCTTGTCGACGAGTCGGGCCGCCAAACCAGGATACGGTGGCAATTGGGGCAGGAACGCACGTCGCGGTATTTCTTCATCTCGTTGAAGAACTGCGGCGGCACATGCATATGGCAGCCCATGCAGGTGCCGTTGCGGACTTCGACCACCGCGGTGGCGCCGCGGCGGGCGAAGATCTGCTCGTACTTGGCGCGCAACGTCTTGCTGAGCGACCCGGCCACTTGGTCGCGTGCGCCGCGTTCGGCAGCCACCTCCGCTGCCAGCGCGGCTATGCGTTGCCGGTGCGCCGCAATCTGCGCGGCGAACTTCTGCTCCAGCGCGGCCAGCGCCTGCTCGTGCTCTGCCAGCGTGGCCTCGATGGTGTCCACCGCCTGGAGGGCGCTCATGACCTCGGCTTCGAGTAGTTGGTTGGCCTCCTTGCCGACCTCGATTTCGCGGCGCAGGGCCGATAGTTCCTTCTCGTTGCGCACGCGGTTGAGCCGCATGCGCCGATCCTTCATCTTGGCGCCTTCTTCTTCGAAGCGGGCTTCGAGTTCGCGCCGTTGCTGATCGCGCGCCTCGCGTTCCGCCCGCGCTGCTCCGACTGCTTGCTGCTGGTTGGTGATCTCGATCTCCATTTCCGCGGCCTCGCGCTCCAGCGCCGCGACCACTTCGCGCTTCTCCTGCAGCTGCCGGTCGAGTTCCAGCAAACTCGCCAGCCGCTCTAACTCCGATTCGCTTTGTGCCTCCAACGACGTAGTTGCCTCCTTCTGCGTGGTCATGGGCCCACCAGGATTCGAACCTGGGACCTACCGGTTATGAGCCGGCGGCTCTGACCAGCCTGAGCTATGGGCCCGTCCATCACGGTCTCCAACTGCCGGGCCGCTTTCGTGCTGCCGGTGGTTGGGGTGTCGCAGCTTCCGTAGCGCGTTTGCTTCGATCTGTCGAATCCGCTCGCCCGTAACCGCCAATCGCCGCCCGACCTCGGATAAGCTATGCTCGCGTGGCTCGCCGATGCCGAAGCGCAGCCGCAGCACTTGTTGCTCGCGCGTGTCGAGCGTGGTCAGCAGCTCCTGCGCCAGTTGGTCCGGCTCAGCAGGCCACAGCCCACCGAGCGCGAGGCCGGCCGGCTGCCACCTCACCAGACGCAGTCGCTGGGCTGACGCGGCGCCTAGCGACAGCGCGACCTCCACCCCCTTAGCCGGCGCTGGGGTACCGCGACCAGGTACCAGGCGCAGGGTCAGTTCCCGCGGCAAGGCTCGCGAGACGATTGCGCGCACTTTCAGCGGAGACTCTCCTGCCATTACCGTTCGCTCCCTTCCTGACGCAATAACAGGTTGCGACGTTCCAGTTGTTCGCGCGAGCGAATGAAGTCGCCTTGGCTCTCGGCTTGCCGAATCTCGGTGGTCACCGCCGCTTTCATCTCGCGGCGCTTGCGCCAGGCGATCTTGGCGGCGCAGTCCTCGGCGATCTTCCTGCGATCGCTGCCGGCCACCGGTCCCTGGCCCAGCAAGGCGGCGCTCACGCGCGCGGCCACACCCGCCGGCAAGGCATCGAGCACCGCAGACGGTTGCTGTCCCTCGGCCCAGGCCGCGGCAATTGCTCGCGCCGCCGCCGCCAATTCCAAGTTGCTGAACTTGGCCAGCAGGCCACTTCCCTCGGCCCAAGCTGCCACCTCGGTATCGACCGCCATCACCTCGACCAGAGTAGTTTCCTCTGCCGGGCCACTGAGTGCCCCCGGTCCTGGCTGAGTTGGCGGTTCGGCGTGGCGCGTGGCGGTCACGAGCGGTTGGCGCAACGTCTGCTCGCTTACTCCCAGCCGTTCGGCCGCTTGCCGCACCAGCAGATCGTACTGGAATTGGTCCTTCACCAGCGCCAGCACCCGAGCCACTTCGGCCGCCACTCGTGCGCGTTGCGGCACCGGCGCCTGCACTCCCGGATCGACGTGCGCGAGAAAGAAGTCCGCCAGTGGAATCGCTGCCTGCAACAGCTGCTGTGTGGCTTCAAGTCCGCGCTGGCGGACGAATGAATCGGGATCGAAGCCCTGCGGTAGAAAGGCCCCGTGCGCCCAGACGCCGGCTTCGGCACAGAGCGCGAAGGCGCGCGCGGCGGCCTTTTGTCCGGCGGCATCGCCATCGAAGAACGCGATGACGTTGCCGCTGAAGCGGCGCACCAGCCGCAGTTGCGCCACCGTCAGTGCCGTGCCCAGCGTGGCCACCGCGTAGCCGATGCCGGCTTGGACCAGTGCCAAGGCATCGAGGTAGCCTTCGACTAGCACCACTTTGTCGGCGTCGCGGATCGCCGACTTGGCCTCGAACAATCCGTACAGGCCTTCACCCTTTCGGAACAGCGGGGACTCGGGCGAGTTGAGGTACTTCGGTCCCTCGCCGGCTAGAACGCGCCCGCCGAAGCCGATCACGCGCCCGTCGCTGTGCCGGATCGGAAACATGAGGCGGCCGCGGAAGCGATCATACACTCGCCCCTCAGCCGAACGCGCCAACAATCCCACCTCGATCGCCCAGGCCTCGGGCACGCGCTTGCTTGCCAGAGCCCGCGCTAGCGCCGTACCTGTGGCGGGAGCGAAGCCCAGACCGAAGCGCTCGGCCATCTCCGGCGACACGCCGCGTTCGTTGAGGTAGCGCCGCGCCTGTGCCCCTTCCGGCTGCGACAGCGCGCGGCGGAAGAAGGCGGCGGCAAAGGTGTTCACCCGCACCAGCTGCTCGCGGTGCTGCGCTCCCGCTGCGTCGCTGCCGCGCTCGGGCAGGGCGATGCCGGCCCGTCGTGCCAAGCTGGCGACAGCCTCCGGAAAGTCCTGCCGCTCCATCTTCATCACGAAGGTGAACACCGTGCCGCCCGCACCACAGCCGAAACAGTGGAACAGGCCGCGCTCTTCGCTGACCGTGAACGACGGCGTCTTCTCGTTATGAAACGGGCACAGCCCGAGATGATTGCGGCCGGCCTTTTTCAAGGCCACGTAGCTGGAGATGACCTCGACGATGCTGATCCGGTCGCGAATGGCCTGGATGGTCTCGTCGGGGATTTTTCCAGCCATGTTCAACTCACGTGTGGCTGGCCGTGGTATCGGGGCTGAGTGTGAGCCCGAAACGGATCACCTGCCCGGCGGCAACGATCAGCGGCGGCGCCAGACGCGACGCCAGCAGGCGGCCCTCGAGCTGTGGCAACAGTGGAAATAAGTGCAGGAAGAGCAGAACGAAGGCCGCTAGTGCGCCGCCTTTGCCGATGCCGACGGCGGCCCCGGCAACCGCGCGCAACCCGCCAAAAGCCGGGCCGGCCAGGCGATCGAGCACCACCCCGGTCAGGGTCACCAGCGCGTGCGTGGCAACGAAGACGCCGACGAATCCAACGCCCTCGCGTAACAACGGCAAGGTCGAGTACGGCTCGATCGCCGCCGCCGCAACCGCGGCAAACCTGAAGGCTACCGCCAGCGCACCGAATAGCGCCAGCAGTCCGAAGCTCTCGCGCAAGAAGCCGCGCCACAAGCCGCGCAGGCCGAACCCCGCCAGCACAATTGCGAGAACCAAATCAACGCTGTTCATCTCGTGCTGCCCCGACTCCGACAGCCGCGCCCCCAGAAACCCGTGGAGTCGTTTGCGGTCACTGCTCTCAGGCGTCGCACTTTAGTGGCTTTTCCCTCGCTGTCAAGCATAGTCGGCGCCGCTCGTCAGCGCTCCGGCGAGCCGTCCAGCGCCGTGCGCACACGCTGCACGCGGTCGGGGAAGTCGCTGATGATGCCGTCGGCACCTGCGCCCGCCACGCGCCTCATCTCGTCCTCATCATTCACCGTCCACGTATACACCCGCAGGCCACGCCCGTGGGCGGCGCGCACTACGTCGTCATCGGCCAACGCGCTGAAGGGATGAAACGACGTTGCTCGCAGGCGCGCGGCCCAGTCCCATGCCGGCTCGAGCTCCAGCTGTTGCCACAAGACCCCGAGCTGCACCTCCGGCAGCACGCGCCGCAGCGCGGCCAGCGCGCCCATCTCGAAGCTCGACACCACCGTCGCCGCCAATTGCCCGGCCCGGCTCAGTACACCGGCAAGCACTTGCGCGGTCTCCTCCCAATCCGGCTCTGGGCTCTTGATCTCCACGTTGAGCGGCGCCCGCCCGGCGAGCAGCTCGAACACTTCGCCGAGTGTCAGCACCGGCTCACCTCGGAACTCGTCGGCGAACCAGCCGCCGGTTTCGAGCTGTCGCAACTCCGCCAGCGTACGCTCGCGCACTAGCCCGGTCGCGTCGGCCGTGCGCCCGAGCTCGCGATCGTGGAGCACCGCCAGGTGGCCATCGGCTGTGAGTTGCACGTCGAGTTCGATCATGTCGACGCCGGCAGCGAGAGCGCGCAGGAACGAGGGCCGGGTATGCTCTGGCGCAAGGCCCGCCGCACCGCGATGTCCGATGACGAAGAAATCGGCCGCCGACACGCCGATCTTGTTACTGCCGTGCCGGCAAGCGGTCAAGCCAGGCTACCCGCCAGGGCCGCCGCCAGCTTTTCGCGCAAGCCGCCGAAGCTACCGTTGGACATCAGCAGGATCACGTCGCCCGGCCGCGTGTTGCGGCTGAGGGCGACGGTGATGGTGTCGACCTCCGGAAAAGCGCGGGCTTCGATGCCGCGAGCGTTGAGGTCGTGAGCCAGTTGTGCGGGCGAGAACAGCTGCTCGGATGCAACCTCGTCGCTCTGCTTTTGGAACACGCCGCCGATGATCACGCGGTCGGCAGCGGCGAAGGCCTCGATGTAGTCTTGCTGAAAGACTTTGCGCCGGCTGGTATTCGAGCGCGGCTCGAACACGGCCCACAGGCGCCGGCCGGGGTAGAATTGGCGCATCGCTGCCACCGCCCCGGCGACCGCGGTGGGGTGATGGGCGAAGTCGTCAATCACGGTCACGCCGCCGAATTCGCCCACCAGCTCTTGGCGGCGGGCGACGCCGGCGAAGGTGTTCAGCCCGGCCACAATTTCTGCCGGGCGCAGCCCAAGTTGGCGGGCGAGCACGTAGACCCCGAGTGCGTTGCGCGCGTTGATGGCGCCGGGCAAGCCGGTGGCAACGCTGGTCTCGCCCCGGCCGTGGTGACTGATCTCGAAGATGCTCCGGCCATTGCCGGCGCGCAGATTGGTTGCTCGCCAATCGGCCGCGTGGCTCAAGCCGAAGGTCTCTGGCCGCAGGCCTTCGCGCTGCACCACTGCGAGCGCATGCGGGAAATCCGCCGCCACCGCCACCGGCGCACCGGCGGGTAGGATATCGATGAGCTGGCCAAAGGCCGCCTTCACGTGGTCCAAGTCGCGGTAGATATCGGCGTGATCGAACTCGACCGCCGTCAGCAGCAACGCCTGCGGCTGGTAGTGCAAGAACTTCGGCCCTTTGTCGAAGAAGGCGGTGTCGTATTCGTCGCCTTCGAGCACGAATTCATGACCGGCGCCGAGCTTGAAATTGCCGCCGAAGTTCTTCGCCTCACCGCCGACCAACATGCTGGGATCACGCCCGGCCTGCTCCAACACCCACGCCAGCATCGCCGTCGAGGTGGTCTTACCGTGCGTGCCGGCTACCACTAGCGAGCGCTTGCCCGCCAGAAAGAACTCCCGCAACGCCTGCGGCAGTGACAGGTAGGGAATGCCGCCGGCTAATAGCGCTTCCACCTCGGGATTGTTGCGCGACACCTTGTTACCCACGATCACCACCTCGGGCCGATCGGCGAGGTTGTCGGCGCAGAAACCGCTGCGGATAGTGATGCCCCAGCGTTCGAGCAGTGTGCTCATCGGCGGGTAGACGTTCTCATCAGAGCCCGAGACCGCGTAGCCGCGCTGCTTGAGCATGCCCGCCAGTGCGGCCATGGCGACGCCGCAGATGGCGATGAGATGAATGCGATGAACGCCGCGCAGGCCCTCACCCGAGCCCGCCTCGGGGCGGAGCGGCAAGTCGGGACTAGTCATGGTAATGCCCTCACGATCAGGTCGTGGATCAGCGGGCGGAACTCGCGGATCGCGTCGTTGTTGCGGCTGGGGTGAACCCGGTTGCTGAGCAGCACGATGTGCCGGTCGCGATCGAGATCGAGCCACACCGAGGTGCCGGTGAAACCGAGGTGGCCGACCGCGTGGCGGTTGAACAGGCTGCCGGCGCTGGAGTGATACGCGCTCGGGGTATCCCAACCCAGCGCCCAGGTGGAGTCACTGACGGTAGAGTCGCGAGTCCAGAACTGCCGCACGATCGGCCGCGCAATCCAGTCGCTCTTACCTTCATAGCACTGGCGCAGGCGCAGCAGCAGGGCGTCGAGATCGCGCGCGCCGGCGAACAGGCCGGCGTGACCGGCGACGCCGCCCATGGCGTAGGCGTTGTCGTCGTGCACTTCGCCGCAGAGCAGCTTCTTGCGCCACGGACAACGCTCGCTGGGGGCAATCAAGCCCGGAATCGGCTCCAGCTTGCGCGCGCGCAGATGCCAGAGATCGACAAAGCCGATGGTGCGCAGGCCGAGCGGGCGATAGATGCGCTGCTGGCAGAAGCGGTTGAGGGCCATGCCGCTGACTTCCTCGATCGCCTCGCCCAGCAGCATGAAGCCGAGGTCACTGTACAGCGCGCGGGTCCCCGGCGGCGCTTCGAGCCGCTCGCGATGGATGGCCTGGTAGACGTAGCTCTTGGCGCCCGGACTGCCGGCGAAGTTGATGCGCCCGCCCTTACGCTCGCTGTTGATGATCTCCTGGTAGTACGGCTGCCACGCGGGCAGCCCCGAGCTGTGGTTGAGCAGGTGGCGGAAGGTAATGTGGGTCTTCCCGTGCACGCCGAAGTTGTGAAAGAAGCGCGAAACCCGGTCATCGAGCCGCAGCTTGCCTTCAGCCACCAGCAGCATCATCGCGATCGTGGTCGCGAACGGCTTGGTCAGCGACGAGAGATCGAAGATGGTGTCCGGTTGCATCCGCGTGACTTCGGGCTCCAGGCTGCGATGACCGAAAGCGCGCTGATAGACATGCTCGCCCTCGCGCACCAGCAGTACCGCCCCCGGAAACACCTGGCGCCCGACCGCCGCGTCCATCTCGCGCTCGACCGCGTCAAAGTTCATGCGACCCTTGTTGCCTGTGATCACTGATCAGAATGGGGCCGAAGCGCAACGACGGCCGGCGCTCGGCCCCGGCGCGATTCTCGGCGTCCTGCGCGGCGGTTGTCACTCATTCCGCCAACGGAGATTCCAGCAACGTCAGCCGCTCACCCGCCAGCCGCGCACGCACACCCAGGGGCACGGTGGCGGTGCCGGCCCCGTGCCCGGTCGGAAGGCCGAGGGCAACCGGGTAGTCGGCGTCGGCGAAAGCCTCGGCAATCACGTCACGAACGGTGACCGCTTCGTTGGGATTGGCGGTGCAGCCCGGCATCTCGCCGAAGACGACACCGGCCACCGCCTCGAGCTTGCCGGCCTGGCGCAGCTGCGTCAGCATGCGATCGATGCGGTACGGCTTCTCGTTGTGATCTTCTAGCAACAGCAACCGCCCGGCGGTGTCGATGTCGTAAGGCGTGCCCAGCATCGCCACCAGCACCGACAAGCAGCCGCCGATGATGATGCCCTCGGCGGTTCCCGGCTGGATGACCTCGCTGGCACTGAGGTTCCAATCGCGCCGATCACCGGCCAAGGTGCGCGCCAGTCGTTCGGCGACCTCGGGCTGTTGCGCCAAGCTTACGGCCATCGGGCCGTGAAAGGTGACGAGCTCGGCCCGCTGGACCAGGTCGTTGAGTAGAAAGGTAAGATCGCTGAAGCCGACGATGATCTTGGGGTAGGTACGCGCGAGCGCGGGATCGAGCAGCGCCAGCAACCGCCCCGAGCCATAGCCGCCGCGCGCGGCCAGAATGGCCTTGACCTCGGGGTTCTCCCACATGGCGATGAGGTCGGCGAGACGCTCGCGATCGTGGCCCGCCAGATAACCTGCCCGGCGGAATACGGCCGGGCCGAGCTGCACGCGAAAGCCCAGTTGTTCGAGTGTATGTACGCCAGTGGCCAGCGCGGCCGCGTCCACGGCCGCGGCCGGGGCCACCACGCCGATGACGTCCCCACGCCGCAGCGGGGCGGGCTTGAGCATGCCCGGCGTCTTCTTGCTCTTGCGTTTGCTGCCTTCGGCCAGATCGCGGTTATCCGTCGTTGCCTCCCGTGTCGCTGGCGGGTGTATACACCATCATTCCAGCTTTCTCACCCGTTGCCTGGCGGCGGGCTTGCGCGCAACATTCCGGCCCACCATGGGTTTGACTCGGCGAAACCGGGCGAGCACAAGCAGGCATGGAGGCTCTTATGAAGGTGCACAAGTTGGCAATCGCGGCCGGGCTGCTGCTGGGGGTCGGAGCAAGCACCGCCCCGGCGCGCGCACAGGATTGCGGCGCGGTTGAGGCGCTCTTGCGCCAGGGGCAGAGCGTGTTGCAAATCGCGCGCGCCACCGGCCTTAGTTCCGGCCAAGTGGAAGCCTGCCGGCGCGCTCGGCGCAAGCGCCAAGTGATATCGCCCGCCGGCCCTCCGCCGCATGGAGCCCCGGGGCCGGCCCCACATGGAGCCCCCGGACCCGCAATGGCATTCGCTTACGTTTGAGCAAATAGGACTGGTTGTTCGGTAACGACGCAAGCCACTGAGCTTGTGGCAGTTTTCGGCAGAGCGAAGGACTTTGCAATTTCTCGCTTGACCTTTGGCCGCTTTTCGGGCAAGGTA